>JAIRUZ010000069.1 GCA_031254115.1 Streptococcaceae bacterium | reverse complement strand
TAAAACCACAATTTGCACAGTGATAATTTCCCAGATTGGCATAAGTATTCATAGTGAAATCCAGTATATGGTGGCAAACAGGGCAAAGAACACCTTCAGTATTATAATGCACCCGCAGCGGCGCGTGATTTTCATGATCAAAGCCGTAATACTTCACAGGATTTACCAGTTCTTTTGAATGAAACAAAGGAGAATCACCATTTAACAAAACGGTGGCCTCAGGCGAATTGGCAGCCCCTTTGACAATGAAATCGTAAGTCGTATAAATCTCGCCGTAACGGTCCATCTGATCGCGGAAAATGTTAGTGAATACAAAGAGACTGGGCTTAATATATTCGGTAATTTTAGGGAGCGAGGCCTCGTCAATTTCAAGGACAGCCACTCCTTTCTCGCCACTCTGAACCTTGGGCGCTTTGAGAAAAGTCGAGACGATGCCTGTAATCATATTCGCGCCAGTCGGATTCGTGACGACATGTTTGTAAGCTTTTTTGAGAATGCCAACCGTCAGCGCTGTCGTCAAAGTTTTCCCGTTAGTGCCCGTTATCACGACGATTTCGTAGTTTTTCGTCAGCGCTGACAGAACGCTTCCGTCGAGCTTTAAAGCGATTTTACCAGGCAAGGTAGAACCACGGTGGAAAATTTTCTCAAGTATAAATTGAGCCGTGCGCCCTGCGGATTTTGCAACTGAAACTTGAAATGTCATGTTGCTATTTTACCATAAAAGAGCTGTCAGCGCTGACACCGCCGATTATCAGTCCGCTTTAGTAAAAATACTTTGAAAAGTCAAATCAGTTTGACATCTTTTGGGCACTTTTAACCGCTTTCATGTGGTATACTTAGCTTGTGGGAATATGCCCGCATGAGTTTATTAATTAATTTTTATTACTTTGGAGGTAAAATGGCTTTAAACATTGTAAGTCTCGCACGTTGGCAATTCGCGATGACGACTGTTTTTCACTTTTTCTTCGTGCCGCTTTCTGTCGGAATGGTTTTCATGGTCTTCTTGATGGAAGCTATTTACGTCAAAACGGGCGATGAAAAATGGAAAACACGTACGAAATTTTTTGGTTCCATCATGCTGTTGTCGTTCGCCGTAGGCGTCGTGACTGGTATTATTCAAGAGTTCCAATTTGGCATGAATTGGTCGGATTACTCGCGCTATGTGGGCGATATTTTCGGGGCACCGCTCGCAGTTGAAGCGTTGCTCGCGTTCTTTATGGAATCCACTTTCCTTGGCATTTGGCTTTTTGGCTGGGACAAATTGGGCAAAAAAGTGCATTTGGCAACCATTTTCCTGACATGGTTTGGCTCAGTTCTCTCGAGTCTTTGGATTCTTGCGGCGAATAGCTGGATGCAAAATCCTGTCGGTTACAAAGTTCAAGGCGGACGTGCCACGCTGCAAAGTTTTGCGGCCTTGCTGACAAATCCGCAGACGATGCTCGAATTTACGCACGTTGTCACTGGCTTTTTCATGACGGGCGGTTTTTGTGTGGCAGGTATCGCAGCGTGGCAATTGCTGAAAAAACGCGATATTGACATTTTCAAGCCTGTTTTGCGCCTGGGTCTCTTGATTGCGCTTTTGGGCTCAATCGGCAATTTCTTTGCTGGTGATCAATCCATGCTCGAAGTTAAAAATTCGCAGCCGATGAAATTTGCGGCAGCAGAAGGTGTCATCCACACCGAAAAACAAGGGGTCTCCTCGCCGTGGGATATGATTGCTTTCTTTGACCAAGCAAAAAATGATAAAGTTGCAGGCATTCAAGTGCCCATGATGCTCTCTATCTTGACCTTTCATAACCCGACAAATACGTCTGATATCGAAGGCACCAAAGAGCTCAATGCGAAGCTTGCTGCGCTTTATCCAGAAGCCGCGAAACAAATTGACGGGAACTTTGTGCCGCCGATGAATGCACTGTTCTGGCTGTTTCGCGTGATGGCAGGCTTGTCAATACTCATGATTTTGACAAGTGCGCTCGGCTTGTTCTTTACGCGCAAGAAAAAGGCGATTTTGTATGAAAAGCGCTGGATGCTGCGCTCGTTTGGCATTTTGATGTATGCGCCATTCCTTGCGATTACGGCTGGCTGGCTCGTGACAGAGCTTGGGCGTTGGCCGTGGACGGTGTACGGACTCGTAACTATTCAGGACTCTGTTTCGCCCAATGTGTCGGTTGGCTCACTTTTATTCTCAAATATTGTCTATTTCCTTTTGTTCTGCGGGCTGGGCGCGGTCATGGTGGCATACAGCGTGCATGTGATGCGAAAGCCAGCCGAAGCAGCGGATACGGCCTATGCAGAGCTTGATCCGTTTAGCAAAGAGGCTTTTGATGCGCCGAAAGTGCCTGCGAGCTCTGAAAATAAAGACGAGGGAGGTGAAAACGCATGACTTTCTTACAAATTTTCTGGTTTATCATTATTGGTGTTTTGTTTACAGGCTTTTTCTTCCTTGAAGGCTTTGATTATGGTGTGGGAATCACCTCATTGCTTGTCGCAAAAGATGAGCGAGAAGTGGATCAATCCATCGCGGCTATTGGCCCGTTTTGGGACGGCAATGAAGTCTGGCTGCTGACGGCGGGCGGTGCTATGTTTGCGTCAATGCCCTATTGGTACGCATCGTTATTTAGCGGCTATTACATTATCTTGTTCTTGATTTTGGCAGGTTTGATTGTGCGCGGGGTGACGTTTGAATTTCGCCACCGTGCAATGAGTGACGGACAAAAGAAATTCTGGACAAAGGCGCTTGGCGTAAGCTCACTCATTGTGCCATTTCTCTTTGGTTTGATGTTTACGAGCTTTATTCAAGGCATGCCGATGGATGCGCATGGTAATATCTGGGGGCATTTATTTGATTATGTTAATTTGCTTTCGCTTGTCGGCGGCGTGGCTGTTTTGCTGCTTTGCTTCTTGCACGGTCTGAATTACATTCAACTGAAAGTTGATGGGCCGCTGCGCGCGCGTGCGCGCGATTGGGCGAATGTGTTATATTTTGTACTGTACGCGGGCGAAGTTGTGTTTGCGGTGCTGCTCTTTATCTTCACGGATTTCTTCAAAACGCAGACAATTGACGGTGTGGCAAAAAATGGCGTGCTGACAGTTATTCTGTTGGCTGTAATTGTTGGGCTTTCAGTCGTGGCGCATTTTGCGGGGCGCGCGAAGAAAGAAATGCTTGCGTTTCTTGCGTCTGGCGTAACTTTTGCGGCACTCGTTGCGCTGCTTTTCCAAGGAATTTTCCCTAGGGTCATGATTGCGCGCGACGCGAGCCATGATATTCTCATTCGTCATGCGGCAAGTACGCAGTACACGCTGACAGCGATGACGATTGTTGCGCTTTGTATTTTGCCATTTGTTTTGGCTTATGTGGCGTGGACTTACTTCATTTTCAGAAAACGTATCGCAAAATAAATAAAAAAAGCTGATTAGTCAGCTTTTTTTGTTGGTTTGGCAATGGTGAGCGCTGAGAGCGCATAAACGAAGCAGCCAAAGAGGAGCGAGACGATGGCGGTGCCCGCAACATTGTCTGTGGTGCCGCTGAGCGCGGTCATAATGTAGCCGACGACTTGCCCGATGACAAGTGCCCAAAAAAGTGTAACCAAGAGTTTCATAATTTATAGTATAATACTTGGAGAGGGAAAATTCAAGTCGAAATGTTTGTAGCACTCAATGTCAAATCTGAATATAGTTTTTTTGAAAGCACGATTCGCGTTGAGGCTTATTTGGCGCGGGCAAAAGAGTTTGGATTTACGGCGGTTGGGCTGATTGACAAGAACATGCATGTTGCGTATCAGTTTATCACGAAGGCCAAGGCAATCGGCTTGCGGCCAATTATTGGGCTTGAAGTGGCGGTGAAACTTTCGGGTGCGGATGTGCGTTTGTCACTGATTGCGCGTGACACGCGGGGCTATCACAATTTATTGCGGCTTTCGACGGCTGTCAGCTTGGCGGAAACTGAAAAAATAGAGCTGTCAGCGCTGACAGACTATTTTGAAGGGCTGTCAGCGATTGTGCCGCGTGTTTATGTGCAAAATGGCTTGTTTGACGCGATTTGTGCGGTGTTTACGCAAGAAATTTTTGTGGCGCAAGAAGCAGGCGATAATGATGAAGAAATGGCAGAAAATGCGCGCCCGATTGCGTTTGCGCCCGTGCGTTATTTAGCGCAAGAAGATGGCGCGATTTTGGACGTGCTCAAACAAGTTCAGCTGGACGCGTCAGCTGCAGCGGTTCAAGACGCAGCGCATGCAGCATTTTTGAGAACTCCCGAGAGTTATGCGCACCAATTTTCTGGAAGTGCGGCGCTTGAGAATTTGGAGCGGCTGACAGAAACGATAGGCTATGATTTGCAGGAGACGCTTGCATTGCCGCGCTTTGATGTGACAAAAGATTCTGGCGAATTATTGCGCGCGTGGAGTCTGTCAGGGCTGACAGAATCGCTGTCATCGGGCGCAGAAGTCTATCAGACGCGGCTGGAGTATGAATTGTCGGTCATTCACACGATGGGCTTTGATGATTATTTTTTGATTGTGGCAGACTTGCTGCGCTTTGCGAAATCGCACGCGATTTATTGTGGCATGGGGCGCGGCTCGGCGGCGGGCTCGCTGGTGGCTTTTGCGCTTGGCATCACACACATCGACCCGGTCGCTGAAAATTTGCTGTTTGAGCGTTTTTTGAACCCTGAGCGCGTGGCGATGCCCGATATTGACATTGATATGCCGGACAATAAGCGCGGCGCGCTTCTCGCGTATATGCAGGAGCGCTGGGGCGCGGCGCATGTGGCGCAAATTCTGACATTTTCGACCTTTGGCAAGCGTCAGGCGCTTCGCGATGTCAGTAAAGTTTTTGGGCTGACAGAGCCTGAAATTGCCGCGTTTACGCGACTTTCTGGCAGTCGATTTGGCACGCTTTCGCAAGAATATGAAAAAAATCAGCGTTTTAGAGCAGAACTTTTGCGCGACGGCATGAAAAAACGAATTTTTGAACTGGCGCTCAAAATCGAAGGCATGCCGCGCCAAACAAGCACGCACGCGTCAGGCGTGGTCTTATCAAGTCGCCCGTTGGTTGAGACGACGGCGCTGATGACGGGTGAAAATTTGCGGCTGACGCAATACGACGCGCACGATGTCGAGGCGCTCGGCATGCTGAAAATTGATTTTTTGGGCTTGTCATATCTTGGCTGGCTCGCCGAAATGGTCAAACTCGTGCAAGAAAAAGAAAATGTGACGATTGACCCCGTTGCGATTGCGCTTGATGATGAAAAAACGCTTGAGCTTTTTCAAAAGGGTGACACCGAAGGCATTTTTCAGTTTGAGCGGCCTGCTGTCAAACGCTTTCTGAGGCGTTTATCACCGACGAAACTCGACGATATTGTCGCTACAACCTCAATCAATCGTCCTGGGCCGTCTGCGTTTGTTGAGAATTTCATCGCGCGCAGGCATGGCAAAGAAGCAGTGCCGTCAATGGACGCATCAATTGACGACATTCTTGCGCCGACGTATGGCATCATGATTTTTCAGGAGCAAGTCATGCTCGTGGCACAGCGCTTTGCGGGCTTTTCGCTTGGCCGTGCGGATTTATTGCGCCGTGCCATTTCCAAGCGACAAAGCAAAGCGGAGTTTGAAAAATTGCGCGCGGATTTTGTTGCGGGTGCGACAGCGCTTGGACGCGCGCCTGAGAAAGCGCACGAGATTTATGATTTGATTGTGCGTTTTGCGGGCTTTGGGTTCAATCGTTCGCACGCGGTCGCCTATTCGGCGCTTGCCTTTCAGATTGCGTATTTCAAGGTGCATTATCCGGACGCGTTTTATCAGGCGGAGCTTGGCGGCTACAAGCGCAACCAGATTTTGGAGGATATTTTGGCGCACGGCTACGCGCCAGAAGCGCCGAATATTAATCGCATTCCGTATCATGACAAGGTTTCTGACGGCAAATTAAATCTGGGACTGCGTGCAATTTCGGGCATGCCGCGCGATTTTGCGATTTGGATACTGGACAATCGGCCCTTTTCTGATTTGATGGATTTTGTGAAAAAAGTGCCTGCAAATTGGAAAAAAGCAGATGTCATTCGACCGTTGATTGAAATCGGCGCGTTTGATTGGACTGACAGCAATCGTGGAAAATTGCTTGAAAGTTTAGCGCGGCTGATAGATTATACTGAGACATTTCAGCTGGATTTATTTGGGCAAACGGCGCTCGTTTTCAGCTTTTCTGACGCGGAGGATCTCACGCCGACGGAGAAATATCAACTCGAGCGCGCGCGGCTTGGCGTGGCGTTGACGCCGCATCCACTGATTGCTTGGCAAAAACGCTTGGCGAACGTGATAACGCCTCTGTCAGCGCTGACAGAAAATTCGCAAGTGACGATTTTGGTCGAAATCAGCCGCGTGCGTCAGCTGACAACGAAAAAAAATGACCGTATGGCTTTTGTCGAGGCGAGCGATGGCGTGCGCGAGCTGACAGTGGTTGCTTTTCCTGAGACGTATCAGAAAATTGCGCATTTGCTGCATCATGGCGAAATGGTGTTGTTTACAGGGAAAGTGACGGTGCGAAATGACGATTTGCAGCTGCAGGCGAATCGTGCGACGCCGATTGTTGAGACGTCTGAGAAGCTCTGGCTGCAACTCGAAAATGAGTCGCGAAACACGCAATTGGCCGCGGTTCTCGCACAATTTCCCGGCAGCTATCCTGTGGTGCTGCACACTCTCGAAACGCACGAAACTCGCGCAACGACGCTCTTTGTTGAAAAATCGGAGCTATTGCTGCGCAGGCTCGCCACACTTTGCAAAAAAGCCATTTATCGGTAAACATTTTAATAAATTTCTCTTAGAAATGCTATAATTAACGGAAGTATTTTTAGAAACGAGGCACTATGACGATAAAAATTGTCACGGATTCTACGGCAACGTTGCCAAAGGAATTGATTGAAAAGTATGCGATTACGGTTGTGCCCTTGTCTTTCAGCATTGAGGGCGTCATTTTCACGGACGGCGATTTGACGCTTTCAGAATATATGGATAAGATGGACGCGGCTGAAAATTTGCCGAAAACCAGTCAACCGCCTGTTGGCGTGTTTTCAGAGGTTTACCACGCACTGACGGCGGACGGCAGCACGGTAATTTCCGTTCACATGTCAAGCACGCTTTCGGGCACGGTCGAAGCTGCAAGGCAAGGCGCCATGCTGGTTCCTGGAAATGTGCACGTCGTTGATTCCGGTTACACCGATCAAGCGCTTGGCTTTCAGGTTTTAGAGGCGGCAGAGCTTGCAGAAGCGGGCAAAACGCCTGAGGAAATTCTGTCAGCGCTTGCAAAAATGCGCGAAAATACAGATCTTTTTTGTGGCGTCTCGAGTCTGCGAAACCTTGTCAAAGGCGGGCGTGTGGGCCGTGTCAGCGGGCTGATTGGCTCGATTCTTGACGTGCGCGTGGTGCTTTACATGAAGGATGGCGCGCTTTCGCAATTTAAAAAAGGCCGCGGCGCAAAGACATTTAAAAAATGGCTTGACGAAATGGCAGACACGCTGACAAATTCGGGGCGCAAAATCAAAGAAATTGGAATTACGCACGTTGAAGCGCTTGATTTTGCGGAAACCATGCGCGCGACGCTGCAAAAATTTGTTGATTTGCCGATTCAAATTTTAGAGACAACACCGATTATCGCGACACACACGGGGCGTGGCGCGTTTGCGCTCATGTTCGTTTATGAATAAACGCAAAAAGCTGTCATTTCTGGGCTTCTGGCTCGTTCTCTTTCTCGCCTACCTCTGGCTTCCCGTCGGGCAACTCGCGCAGTCGACGCTCTGGTTTCTGAGCAAAACGCACAGTCTTTTCTGGCTACTTGCGCCAGTCGCCGCGCTGTCTTTGCTCACGGCTTATTTCTTCACTGTTTTTCTTTGGGCATTGCTTGAAAAACGCATTGCGCGGGGCGATGTCATCGCTTTTTATGTCTTGTATTTTGCTTTCGCTCTCTCAACCCTGCTTTTGCGCGGCTCTGGAAGTTACGGCTGGAATTTTAACCCATTCAATATTTTCACGACGGGCCAATTTATTAGCCTCGTGACAGTCCTCAATCTGATGCTTTTTATTCCCGTCGGCTTTCTACTCAAACTCAACGTGCGCAATTTTGCGCTTATGGCGGTCATTATTGCCATCATAGAAGTCACACAAGCGCTGACACATCAAGGCTTTTGCGACATTGACGACTGGTTGCTCAACCTGATTTCCTACCTCATCGGCACTCAACTCGCCCGCCTGACAGCGTTTATAAAGATAAACTAAAAACTGATCATGCGGTCAGTTTTTTTTAGTTATTGAATCTGCTTCATATTTTTCATGCCAAATGACCATCTCAGCTACAATCTTCTCAAGAGCCCGTCCTTTTTCTGTCAGCGCATAGCGAATGCTCATTGGCGGATTGGAATCTAAAATCTCGCGGCTGACAATGTCCTCATTTTCAAATTCTCGCAGCCGCTGGGCCAGAATCCGAGAATTAATCTCTGGAATTACGCGCAAAAGCTGTCCATAGTGATTCGTGCCGTTAAAAATCTGCGTGAGAATGTCCAGCGCGTATTTTCCCTTGAAAAGCGCCAAAGTTTCTTTGACAGGACAATTAAAAAATTCAAGTTTTGCCATAGTTACCTTTATTTCCCTTCTTTACAGCTCATTTTTTCCATGATACCATAAGTTCATGAAAATTTTAATTTTGCTGAACGGAGGGCTCAGACTCTCCCTTGAACTCGTGAGTTTCTTTACGTTGCTTGTTTTGGGTTTTTGGAAATTCAAACCGCCGTTGAGTCTTGCACTTGGGCTTATTTTGCCACTTGGTCTTGCTGCTTTGTGGGCTATTTTTGTCGCTCCTAGCTCAGCACATCGAGCCTCAGAAGTCGTTCGCCTCTTGATAGAATGCCTTGTTTTCATCAGTGTTTTCTTATTTTTAAAAATTTCAGGCTTTGAGATGACCGCTATTTTCTATCTCGCCGTGGCTCTTGCCAACACGCTCGCCATTCACCTACTAAAATAAAGGATTATTTATGAACAATCAAACATTACTCAAAAAAATTGCCAACGCCCGCCGAATTGTCGAATTTGATTCAACAAAGCCAGTTTCAGATGAGAATTGGCAGACTTTACTTTCCGTCGCACAGTCAGCCGCCTCGTCAAACGGTCTTGAACCTTGGACGCTCCTCCAAATTGACGACCGAGACTTGCGAGAAAAGATAGCGAAAGACTCGCCTGGCATGGTCAAACAACTTGCGAGCGCCCCAAAATTCATCATTTTCAAGAAGCGCAAACTGACAACTGATTACAAAAAACATCTTATGCGCGCGGTTCACGACATGAATGAGGCGACTTATCTCAAATTTCAGGCCAGCTTTCAGGCGCTCACACATCTTTTGCTTGATATTGATGAGACCGCTTGGTTGGAACGACAAGCGAGCATTCCGCTGGGGCAGATGCTTTTTGCGGCTAGTCTGCTTGATATTGATTGTTGCCCGATGGAAGGCTTCTTTTATAAAAAAGTCGGCAAGCTTCTCGCAAAAGAAGGGCTCCTTGACCTGAAGACTGAGCAACTCGGTGTCGCCGTTGCGTTTGGCTACCGAAAAGAAAATCCAGAACGCCCTAAAACGCGTCGCCCGCTGGAGGAAATTTTGACTGTGATTTGAAGTGAAGTTATGAAACGCAAATAAAAATTCTGCACAATTTGTCTGCGCAGAATTTTTTTATTTGTTACAAGTCTTTTATTTTGAATTAACGACGTCGCCGCTAGTTTGTGCGTTACTCTTGAAGTTCCAGCCTTTGACGATTTTGACGCTGGTGATTTTAAACGGATTTTTAGGTGCGCCCGCGCTTTGGCCAGTTGAGTCAGTTGCAGAAGTGATTGCGCCGTTTGCGATTTTATCGACGACGCTCATGCCTGAAATGACTTGCCCAAACACGGTATAGCTGCCGTCAAGTGTTGGTACGCCGCCCTTTTTGTAGGCGTCCAAGATTTTTTGCGGCACGACCGTTTTATCCGTGATGGCGCTCGACGCATCTTTCGGATTTTGCACAATAAAGAATTGCGAGCCGTTGGTGTTTGCTTGTCCGCTATTTGCAAGAGAAACCGCACCGCGAATGTTCCAAAGTGATTTAGAAATTTCGTTCGCGTAGCCGCTGCCCCAAATGGATTTTGAATTTCCAGCAGATGAATTATCTTTTGAACCCGTTTGAATCATGAAATTGTTCAACACGCGGAAAAATTGATTATCCTTGTAATAGCCTTCTTTGGCAAGCGTCAAGAAGTTTTCAACCGCTTTGGGCGCGAGTTTCGGGAAAAGCTTGATGTCAATAGTACCGGCAGTTGTTGTCAGCTCAATTTCAGCTTCGCTTGGCGCGACTGTTGTTGAGAGCTGCGGGAGCGGCGTCTTGTCAAGACCAGCGTTTGGACGGCGCATCCCGAGATAAGCGCCCACACCTAAAGCTGCCAAAATGACAACTAACACAGCTAATTTCAGCGGCCCTTGAGCCGATGGTTTTGAAGATTTTGTTTCTTCAGATAAGTTCTCTTTATTTTTCATTGCTCTATTCTATCATATCTCTGTATTTTTTAGATAAATTTGTTAAAATAATAAAGTGATAATTCCAAAATATCAGTGGAGATTCGGTGATGAAAGCCCATTTGATGCGGCTTTTTTGTCGGTCGTCCAATCAGAAAAGCTTGACGAAATAGTGGCTCGATTGCTGTGGGCACGCGGTTTGCGCACCGAAGAAGCGGTCAACGGATTTTTGCACCCAGAGCTTGGCGCGCTGCATGATCCGTATTTATTGCACGACATGGACAAGGCGGTTGCGCGCATCACGCGCGCCATTGAGGCGGACGAGACGATTTTGATTTATGGCGATTACGACGCGGACGGAATGACGAGCAGCTCGATTATGAAAGAGGCGCTCGAGAGTTTGGGCGCGTCTCCGCTTGTCTATTTGCCCAATCGATTTACCGACGGCTATGGACCGAATCTTAATGTGTATAAAAATTTTATAGAAGATAGCGGCGTGACGCTGATTATCACCGTGGATAATGGCGTCTCTGGCAAAAAGGAAATTGCTTGGGCGGCGACGCATGGCTGTGATGTGGTCGTGACGGATCACCATAGTTTGCCAAAAGAATTGCCTGAAGCTGCAGCGATTGTGCATCCTGGGCACCCTGAGGGTCATTATCCGTTTGAGGGCTTGTGTGGCGCGGGTGTGGCATTTAAAGTCGCGTGTGCGCTGACCGAATCAATTCCAGTTGAAATGCTTGATTTGGTCGCGATTGGCACGATAGCGGACATGATGCCGATGCGAGACGAAAATCGTATTCTTGTGTCTGAAGGTCTGAAAATGCTGCGGCAAACGGAGCGTGAGGGCTTGCGTCAGCTGATAAAGCTCGCGGGAAGTGACTTGGAGCAGCTGACAGAAGAAACAATTGGCTTTCAAATCGCGCCACGCCTGAATGCGCTGGGACGGCTTGATGATCCGAATCCTGCGGTTGATTTGTTGACGACGTGGGACGAGGACGAGGCTGCAGAAATTGCTGAATTGATTGACGCGAAAAATGGCGAGCGTAAGGCGATTTCTGAGAAAATGTTTCATGAAGCCGAGAGCATGCTGACAGACGCTCCCGTGCAAGTGCTGGTAAAATCAGGCTGGAACAAGGGCGTTGTCGGAATTGTTGCAGGTCGCTTGCTTGAGAAAATCGGAAAGCCAGTCGTTTTGCTCGCGGAAGAAAATGGCGTTTTGCGCGGTTCGGCAAGATCAACGACAAATTACAATTTATTTGACGCGCTTGACGCGCACCGTGAGCTGTTTATCGCATTTGGCGGGCATGCGCAAGCGGGCGGAATGACGCTGTCAGCTGAGAATTTGGACGCTTTTAGGCAAGTTCTGATTGATTTTGCGGCTGACAAAGGTCTTAAATTTCCTGTCAGCGCTGACAAAGAAATTGCGGCAACGCTTGAATTGTCAGACGTGACTTTGCAGACGTTGCGCAACCTTGAAAAACTCGCGCCGTTTGGCCTCGAAAATCCAAAGCCTCTTTTTGCGCTGACAGAGTATCAAATCGTGCAAGCCCGCGCAATGGGCGCTGACGGCAAACATCTCAAACTCAAACTCGCAGACGGCAAGCAATTTCTCGACGCGGTTTATTTTGGACACGGCGCCAAAGCTGCTGAATTTGAGCAATTGAAGCCCGAAATTTTGGGCACGCTGTCAATGAACACATGGCGCGGCGAGACGAGCGTCCAATTTATGCTTGAAGACGCGCGAACGTCTGGCATTCAGCTGCTTGACGCACGCCACGCAAGTTTTCACTTTCCAGCAGGCGCGCAAAAATTCGAGAAAAATAAGCTTGAAAATGGTACAATAAAATCCGTATTGATTATTTCAGAAATACCGACGAGCGACGCGGGCGTGGACATTCTTTCAAAAGAAATCGCGAAAGACGCGCTCAAAGGCATTTATTTTGTGGCTCATATCGACAAAAATTATTATCTGACGGGCGCTGGCAGCCGCGCGCAATACGCGACGCTCTACAAAACAATCATGCAATACAAAACGTTTGATGTCAGACACAAGCTGAAAATTCTCGCGGATTTTGTCAAAATTCCTGAGCTTT
>JAIRUZ010000008.1 GCA_031254115.1 Streptococcaceae bacterium | reverse complement strand
AATAAAATCATCGTTTACATTTCATATAACGGCTTTATCGGAGCCAGAGTTCAGAGTAAAGTAGGACGCGCCAATTATACTCTTATTGATGCACAAGCGTGTATTTTCTTGGGTGAGGCGTTTTCAACCTCATAGCTAGCTCTCCTAGCTAATCAATATGGCAACTATCACTCGTCGCCAACTCGGCTTTTGACCCGGCTGTCCGTCTGGCCTTGGCTCTGATCTACCTATTTTTGATAATATAATAAGTAGGAGCGGTCAAATCTCCTGTCTCCAGAAGCGTTAAGGCAAGCAAGCGCTGCCTTAAACATATCTTTTTATTATAGCTTATTTTTTTAGAAATTTCAACTGACGTGAAATTTTTGAGTGGCGATCAGTGCTCTTTTTG
Organism: Streptococcaceae bacterium; assembly: GCA_031254115.1. GTDB lineage: Bacteria > Bacillota > Bacilli > Lactobacillales > Streptococcaceae > Lactovum. The sequence continues at coordinate 5,976 of JAIRUZ010000008.1, read as the reverse complement.
AGATAGAATTTCCCAGCGGGTGTATTTTTCATCAAGAGTGGCACTAAGAAGCTCTTTTTCTTTTTGAAAAACGGCTAATTTCCCATAGTCTGACGCGCTTTTAAGCATTGCCGCGTCAATCTCTTCAATTTGCGCTTCAAGCGTCATGATGTCATCTTCAATCGTAGCCCATTCCTTTTTTTCGACGTACGTCATCCGATTTTCTGACTTTGGAGCACGAATGGGCGCAGCACTCACAGGCGTTGTTTCCGCTTTTTCCGCTTCTTTTTCTGTCGTTTTGACAGCAAGATAATCGCTGTAACTGCCGATGTAGTGAGCAATCGTGCCATTTTCAAAGGCCAAAAGTTCGTTTGAAACTTTGTCTTGAAAATAGCGATCGTGAGAAACGGTTATGACGGCGCCTGGAAACTGAGCGAGGAAATTTTCAAGGACGGTCAAAGTCGCGATGTCAAGATCGTTCGTTGGCTCATCAAGCAGGAGAACGTTTGGCTGCAAGAGCAAAATTTTCAGCAAATAAAGGCGTTTTTTCTCGCCGCCTGACAGTTTTGAAATCGGTGTGCCATGCGTGCTTCTCGGAAATAAAAATTGCTCGAGGAGATTGACGATGCTGACCGTTTCGCCAGAGAGCGTCTGGCTTGCTGAGGCGACATCTTCGAGAAAATTGATGATGCGTTTGTTTTCGTCAAGTTCGCGGATTTCCTGTGAAAAATAGCCAATATTGACCGTTTCGCCAATCTCAAGTGTGCCCGCTGTCAGTGGCTTGTCGCCTGCAATAATATTAAGCAGCGTTGATTTTCCGACGCCATTGTCCCCGATAATACCGAGGCGCGCGTGAGGTTGAACAATGAGGTCAAAGTCTCTGAAAATCTGGCGTTCTGGCGTTTTGGGATAGTGAAAGGACGCCTTTTGAAACTGAATGACTTTTTTGCCGAGGCGCGTGCTGGCAATGTTTAGCTCCATGTCGCCAGTTATTTTTTCCGTTTTCAGGCTATCTTTCAGCGTCTCAAAACGGTCAATGCGTGCTTGCTGCTTGGTGCTTCTAGCTTGCGGCGACTTGCGGATCCAAACGAGCTCTGACTTGTAAAGCTGTTGCGCCTTGTGCGTTGCCGCCGTTTCAAACGATTCACGCGCCGATTTTTGCGCTAAATAATCCTGATAATTGCCCTGATACTCCTGTAACTTTGCATTTTCCAGCTCAAAAATCCGCGTCGCAACGGCATCTAAAAAATAGCGATCGTGCGTGACAAAAAGCACCGTTCTCTTGGCATTTTTCAGATAATTTTGCAGCCAGAGCGTTGTTTCAACGTCAAGATGATTGGTCGGCTCATCAAGCAGCAGCAAATCTGACGGGTTGATGAGCGCTTGCGCGAGCTGTACGCGGCGTTTTTGGCCCCCTGAAAGCGTGCCAATTTTTTCTGTCAGCGCTGACAAGCCCAATTTTGTCAAAATTGACTTGACGTCTGCTTCGATTTGCCAAGCTGACAAGCGTTCCATTTCAGCTTGCGCTTTTTCGAGCTTTGTCAGGTCTGACAGCGATTTTTCAAAATTTATAATCGCGCGCATTTGCGGCAAATTTTCGTCCAAAACGGTCTCTAAAATCGTGCGCTCACCGTCAAAATCGGGCTCTTGTGCGAGATAATTTATCGTGAAATCGCGCGGCTGATTGAACGGCGAAACGTCTCCGTCAAAACCTGTCAGCCCTGACAGAATATTGAGCAGCGTCGTTTTTCCGGTGCCATTGACCCCCAAAAGCCCGATCCGATCAAGCGGATGAATCAAAAAACTGAGCCCATCAAAAACGGTCTTCTCGCCTATCAACTTCGTCAAACCTTGTACTGAAAAATCTGCCATATCTTAGAATTATACCATATTCCAGCCACCTCAAACCTCATATTTCACTGAGAACACTGATGGTTTCTGGATATAAAAAGGGCAAACGTGCCCTTTTGCATAATGGGAATAAGGATTAGAAAGCAGCTTTGTAAGCTCTGACAGACGCTTTTGCATTCGCTGTGACGCTGTCATAGTCGTCAATTTCTGCGGGTGCAATAAGCGCACTACCAGCTGAGACAACCGCGGCTCCTGCAGAAAGCCAGCCAGAAATATTCTCCGCGCTCACACCGCCCGAAGGCATGATGTTGATATAGGGAAATGGTCCTTTGAGGTCTTTGATCATCGCCTTGCCCGCGATATCGCCAGGAAAAAGCTTAATGAGTTCAGAACCATATTCAAGGGCATTTTGTGCCTCAGTCGGCGTCAAAATCCCTGGAACATATGGAACTTGGTAAAGATTTGCAAGCTTCGCAACTTCTTTGTTGAAGCTCGGACTCACAATAAACTGTGCACCTGCGATGATCGCAAGCCGAGCAGATGACACATCAAGCACCGTTCCCGCACCAATGATGACATTTGTATTCTCATATTTTGTTACGAGCCGTTCTATCACATCATTCGCCATCGGTACGGAGTAAGTCAATTCAATCCCTGTAATTCCACCGTTTACAAGAGCTTCTACGATTTTGATGGCCTTTTCTTCTGTTTCACTACGGACTACCGCAATGACACCCGAGGCAATCATTTTATCAAGCATTTTTGCGCGTTTCATAGCTGATTCACCGCCCATTTCGGTTTGATGCTTGACATCACTTCTACAATACCTCGTGCTGCATCTACGGCCATGCGTTCACGCGCCTCAACCGTGTTTGAGGCAAGGTGCGGCGTTAATAAGACATTTGGAAGCTTGAGTAAGGGGCTCTCTAAAGAGAGGGGTTCCTTTTCATAGACATCCAGTGCAGCACCCGCGATTTCATTGTTCAGTAGCGCTCTGACAAGTGCGACTTCATCTACAATGCTTCCTCGAGCCAAGTTGATAAAGTAAGCCGAGTTCTTTATCAGTGCAAATTCATTCGTGGAAATAGACTTTTCAGTCGCTGGAATTGCTGGCAGATGTACGGATACATAGTCTCCGCGGCGTAAAACCTCTTCCCGACTGACAAACTCAATTCCGTCAACAACGGGCGGATAGGGATCAAAAGCAATAATCTTCATCTCGAAAGCTTTAGCCAGTTTTGCAACTGCTCGACCGATACGTCCAAATCCCAAAATACCCAGTGTTTTTCCAGCTAAGTCGTGCCCCAAATGACTGCGCTTAAACTCCCAATCACCTGCTTCGAGTGCCTTCGTGTTTTGAACCAAGTTCTTACTGATAGCCAAAATTTCAGAAATAACTGTCTCAGCTACCGAACGTGATAGAGACTCTGGCGTGTTGACAACCTGAATCCCTCGAGCTGTCGCAGCTTCAATATCTACTGAATCAAAACCCACACCGTTTCGAGCGATGACTTTTAGCTTTGGCATCGCGTCCATAATCTCAGAGTTAAATTCCTGTGTCCCAATTAATACTGCAGAAACATCAGCTCCTTCTTTTTTCATCGTTTCTTTTTCTCGCCCTGAACCTACGATGACCTCAAGGCCTGCGTCTTGTAAGAGCTTCTTTCCAGCTTCAGGAATATCATTTGGTAACAATACTTTTTGTTTCATTTTTACCTACTTCTGTGTTTGATAAAAGGCTTCTAGCTGTTCTGCTGTCGGATAGCCATCGTTATCGCCAGGTGTCATGATCGCCATAGCTCCAATCGCGCACGCACGACGCACGGACTCTTTTAAATTTTTCCCTTCAAGTTGAGCTGTCAATAATCCAACGGCAAAGCCATCTCCTGCACCAACCGTATCCACAATCTTGTCAACCTTGAATCCAGGAACTGTATAACTTTCGCCAGATTTCGTCTTAACGTAGGCTCCCGCAGCGCCAAGTTTCACGATAACAGTGTGCGTGATTCCGCCATTTGAAAGGTAAAAATCGGCGATTGCTTCAGGATTTTCAGAGCCCATGAGAATTTTCCCTTCATTGATTCCAGGGAGCACAATTTCACCTTGTTTTGCCAAATCATTGACCGTCTGACGCATGACCTCTTCTGACTCCCAGAGTGGCGGGCGAAGATTGGGATCAAACGTCGTATGAATTCCTCTTGCGATGAGTTGCTCCGCAAAGTAACGGAAAGTTTCGCGGGCAGTTAAAGAAGTTCCAGGAAAAATTCCTGACAAATGCGCCCATTTCACCTCTGAAAAATCAATCTCATCAATTCGCGTTTTTTCCATCTGAGAAGCGGCTGATCCTTTTCGGTAATTAAAGGTCGCAGGATCACCTTGACTCACAAGTTCTTTGAGTTGGTGCCCCGTCCAATAGTCAGAGCTTGTGCTGATATAGCTATTTCCCACCTTTTGTCGACCTATTTCATTGATGACATACTGACCAAATGGGTCAGTCCCCACTTGTGTGACGTATTCTGTTGTGTGGCCTAGGCGTGTTGCTCCGACCATCACGTTGAGTTCAGCGCCGCCCATAATTTTTGACCAGTTCAGGCTTTCAACAAGCCCCCTGTCCATATCTTTTGAGACATAAGTAACAAGAGGTTCTCCAATAGTAATTAATTCTGCCATTTTCTATTTCTCCATCATTTTAGTAAATTAAAGGCAACAAAGAGATTAACAATCGTCGCCGCCCAAGCCCAAGGCATACCTGTCTTGAAAAACGTCTTAACATCAAGTTTGGTAAATTGTACAGCCCAGAGATTCCAGCTTTGTGTGACACAGCTTGAAATTCCCATCATTGAAGGGACTACAAGTAAACCATAAAGAAACCAGCCATTGAAGTAACCCGTTGCTGTAAGAACGGCGGCAGTCGCTGCACCAGCTCCATAAAGCATGAGAGGACCACGGAAATAGGCTAGAGGGGCAATAATGGCAATGATGACGACTAAAAGTAAAGGATTATTTGGAATCATATGCTTAAAGATATTCGTAAATTCACCCACCGTATGTACCGCTGCAGCTTGGAACATCGTCAAGATAAAGAGCATTATCAAAAGTCCACCAATATCGCCAATCGCCGTCTTCGCAGACGCATTCATCATCGAAACAAAGTCCTTATAGTTCTTCATATTCCCTGTCAAAAGAAACGCAAGAATTGTTGACAGAAGCAAAGCAGGAATAGAATCCCACGCCAAGAAAATACTCAATGCTACAGGAACGATAGGAAGAATATAGGTAAAGGCTGAAACTTCTTTGATTTCGGCTTCGGGCTCTTGGTTTTCAAGGACGATTGGTTTACCATTACGGATTTTTCGTATGCTGACAAGAATGAATATAAAGGTAATCAGAAGTTGGACTGCCATCGCAACAAAACCAAATTTCAGATATTTGTCTCCCCATGAAACGCCTTTGAAGAATACAATAAATTGATTGAAAAGTACAGGATTGATATACATCGCTGCACCCGTTGAGAGGGTAAAAACAGTTACTGCAATATTCTTAGGAACTCCCATTGAAAACATAATTGGAAAAAGGATAACCCCGACAGCAATAGAAGAGCCCACGCCATAAGCGGAAGTAAAGATGAGCGCAATGACGACTGAAATAAGGAGTGTGGCAATGACGGGAGCCTTATTTCCGACCTTTGCCGTTCGCCGGCTGATGGAACCCGCTATTCCCGTGTCGACGAGGACACGACCGAACCACGAGCCGAGGATAATATAAATGGCCGTCTTACCATAGTTAATAACAGGTGTTGTGAAAATATCTGTCATCGCTGTTTTAATCGGTATGAGCCCAATCACTGTCCAAGCAATTGCCATACAAAGGAAACCAACTGTTAAGTTCCCCCCACGCATGGCAAAGATAATAAAAATCACAAAGGTAGCAATTAGCAAGACGCCTTGAATAAGTTGAATCATTTTTTACTCCTTAATATTTATTGAGCTCAGACATGATTTCAAGATAATGCGATGCTTTCTTATCTTTGTCTGGGTCTTGGAAAAATTGATTTTCTTCGCTGTTAAATTTCTTGGCAAGATAGTAAGCAGAGAGGTAGGCTGCTAATGCTTGTTTAGAAGAATTCTCTAAATCTGCATTATCTTG
>JAIRUZ010000058.1 GCA_031254115.1 Streptococcaceae bacterium | reverse complement strand
ATTATCGTGAAAATCAAGAGCAACATCTTTGCCCCGTAAAAATTGTCCAGCGCCGCTCTCGCGCGCATTTTCATCTCTCTTCGTGTCATTTTACTCTCCTTTTATTATAGTTAGTATATCATAAAATTTGGGATTTTCCCAGAGATTTCTCTTCGTTTACATTCAGATGCCTTATTTCACGCCGTTTTCAAGCGTTTCAATAACGGCCAAAAGCTGCGCGTCCGTGACCAATTTCTCAGCACCGTCAATAATCGCTGCATACGCCGCGTCGTACACACGCGCGTAATCGCCAACTTCAGAGGCAATGTGCTTGACGATGCGGTCGCCATTGCTGTTATAGTAGGTCAATTCACCAAAATCTGCCGCCGTATCACGACCAAAACCGTCAGCGCCTGGCATGATGCCGACTTTCAAATCATTTTCCTGCTGATCAACCTCTTGTTTCACAAATGTGCCACGCGTTCCGTAGACGCTCCATTTTGGATGTGGAAGCGCTGCTGTTTCGCTTGCTGCAACGGTCGCCGAAAATTTTTCATAGCGCAAGCTCACATTGAAATAATCGTCCGCTGCACCTGCCTTGCGCACGCTGCGAATATCGTAGGCAACACTTTGAGGCTTGCCAAACAGCGAAATCATCTGATCCACCAAATGCACGCCATGCCCGTACCATGCGCCGTCATACACGCCGACCGTAGCCGCATCATCTGGCCGAAAATGATCCATATTTACCACAATATCTGTCAGTTCGCCCAAATAGCCTGTTTCGAGAACTTTTTTGACCGTCAAAAAGTCGCTGTCAAAGCGGCGATTTTGAAACGGCATGTAGAAAAGGCCGTTATCATTTGCCAGCGCCACAAGTTCCTCAGCCTCCGCAAGCGTCGACGTTGCGGGCTTATCTGTCAGCACATTTTTTCCCGCTTCAAGCAATTCTTTGGCGTACGCGTAATGAAACGGCGCAGGCGTGACAATCACGACCAAATCAATCTCAGGGTCATTTTTGATGACTGATAAATCTGTCGTAAATTCGGTGCCCGCAGCTTCAAGCGCCACGCGCTCCTCGGCACGCTCATCCAAAGACGGTACAAACACGCGTTTGATAGCAATGTTTTCACGCGTTTTCACAAACGGAATGTGGTAGCGATTTGTCGATTTGCCAAAACCGACATACGCAATATTTAACTTTTTCATGATTTTTTCTTCTCCTCATGTTTTTTCTTGAGAGCTTCAATTTTTGACTTTTGGTCTGTTTTCACTGTCGAATTTTTCTCATGAAATTTCTCAATCCCGTGCAAACCTTTATAATCCAGCTGATATTTTCCCATTAGCTATTTCCTTCCAAGCTTTCTTTTTGTTTGACGTAATTTATCGCGAGCACAATGCCCAAAATCAGGAGCTCATCAGCTTCTGAAAACACTTCAAGTCGATATTTGTCGCGAACGCTGACCCATTGCTTATCGATTCGGCCAATTACCTGCGCGCCGCGTGTAATCTCAAACGACATATCCCAGATATTGCCGAGCACGCGCACACCTTCCGCATTAATTTCATATTTCGGCTTAAAAAAACTGAGCTTCTTCGAAATTTCAGCGACTTGCACGCCATCAATTTCAAGGAAAAACTGAGGGAAAATCGAAATCATTTTGTGTATAACGCGCGCACGCGGCGCGCCGTGGACGTCCGAAATGACAAACTCTTTGGGAAATTTCAAAAAGCTGCCTTTCACGCGATATTTCTCATTTTCCGACGCATCTGTCACCCAACTCTCACCACCCAGCGAGAAGATTTTAGATTGAATCAATAATTCTGACATACGACCTCCTTGGTTTTGCTCTATTTTACCAAAAATTAACCCGAAACGCGAAAGACACACAGAAATCAAAAAAGCGAAAAATCTCGCTTTTTCTTAAATTACACAACTTTGCGCGTGAATGCGTCGCTTGAGAGCCCTTCGGCAATAATCTTCTTTGCCCATTCTTGCGCGCCAAAGAGCGAATGATTTTTGTAATTGCCGCATTCTTTTTCAGCCACGCCAGGAACATCATCCCACGTAAATTCTGGGCTCGCAAGCTCTGTCAGCGCTGATAGAATGACTTTCGCGAGTTTCTCGCTCGTGTGCTCACCCCACATTATCATATGAAAACCCGTCTGACAGCCGAACGGCGAAAAATCAATCATGCCGTCAATCCGGTCGCGAATCAAAGACGCCATGCTATGCTCGATCGTGTGAAGCGCCGCCATCCCGATGCTATCAGCGTTTGGCTGCACAAAACGCACATCAAAATTGCTAATCACGTCTCCCTGCGGCCCTGTTTCAGTGCCAATCAAGCGCACATAAGGCGCTAAAACTTTCGTATGATCCAATTGAAACGACTCAACTTCAGCCATTTGACTCTCCTTTTTTCTCTAATTTGAAAATTTCCCAGTCTGGCATTTTCTCCAAAAAGCGCATGGCGCGTGTTTTTACGCCAACATATTCGTCGAAAAGCCAGCTGATAAAGTCTTGAATTTTTTGTTTGTTCTGCGCGTTCACGGAAATTTTTGTCAGCGCTGACAGCGTGATTTCCTGAAATTGCCCAACAAGATAAAGAGTATTCGGCTCAAGATGCTGTCTGCGCGGGTCTTGCGCCCAATGATTTTTGCATAGACACCCGTCAAATTTGACCGAAAAATCAAGCGGCAAATCTCTGCGCCCGCACACGGCGCATTCTGTCAGGTTCAAGCGCACCCCAAAACGTGACAAAAGCTGAATCTCAAAAATTGACATTAAAACGCCGCTGTCAACGCCTGCATTCATCAACTCGAGCGTCTTGACAAGAAAATCGTAAAGTGCGGGATCGTACTCTCCGTCTGTGATTACCTCGTCTGCCAAGCTGATAATGACGGACGCATGTGCGTTTGTGTCAAGGTCGGACTGTAAAGCTGTCAAGGCAACAACATCTCCCACATCATTCAGAAACGAGAGCCCATCTGCGTTTATGGTCGCATTGAAATTTCCGACTGTAAACGGCTGTAAACTTGCTGTAAACCTAGATTTACTTGCATTTTTGATAAAAAACATGCGCTTTCCAAAAGATTCTGTGAAAATTTTCACCAGCAAATCCCGCTCGCGGTAATGTCTGGTAAATAGAACAAGCCCTTTTGTATCCACGTTCTTCATGGCTTTATTATAACATTTCTATCCGATTTACACGCTTTTTGAGCGCTCACGAAGCGCGCGCACATGGTCTGTCAAGCGCGCCATGGCTTCTGTGACGACGTCCATAGACGTTGCATAACTCAGGCGAATATAACCTTCGCCAAAGGGGCCAAATCCGCGACCTGGCACACATGCAACCGCTTTTGAGTGTGCCAAATCCATACAAAAATCGTAGTCATTTTGATTCAAATCAGCAGGAATTTTGGCAAAAATGTAAAATGCGCCATCTGTTTTTGCGATTTCAAAGCCCAGCGGCTCCATCGCGGCAATGATTACATCTCTGCGCCTGCGATACTCGTCACACATTGGAAGCGCGTCGTTTTGCCCGTTTTTAAGTGCCTCAACGCCCGCCCATTGCGCCTGCGTGGTGGCTGCAGTCACGAGATATTGATGCGTTTTAATCAGTTGCGCCACAAGCTCGCGTGGCGCGAAAATAAAGCCCAAGCGCCAGCCTGTCATCGCGTGAGACTTTGAGAGGCCGTTTAGTACGATAGTTTGCGCGCGCAAAAACTCTGAGATTGAGGCATGTCCAGCTTCGGTGTAATTGATTTCGCTATACACCTCGTCTGACAGCACAAAAATCTCATGCGCGCGCAAAACGTCCGCAAGTGCGCGGAGTTGCGCGCGCTGATACACCACGCCTGTCGGATTTGACGGGGAATTAAGCACCAAACATTTTGCTTTCGGATGTTCTGTCAGCGCTGACGATAATTTCTCTGGTGTCAAAACAAAAGCGTCCGCTCGCGTATCGATTTCTACTACTTTAGCGCCTGCAATGAGCGCCACCATCTCATACGCTGGAAAAGCGGGCGCCGGAATCAGCAATTCATCGCCTGGCTCCAAAATCGACAAAAGCGTACTCGAAATCGCTTCGGTTACACCGATTGTGACAAGCACTTCGTCTTCGGGCGCATACGTTTGCCCGTAGCGTTTTTTCACAAATTGGCTCGCCGCCGCACGTAATTCAATCAATCCCGCCATACCCGTATAATGCGACTGATTGCCTGAAATCGCGGCTTCTCCCGCGCGTTTGACGTGCTCTGGCGTGTAAAAATCAGGCTCGCCAAGCGTGAGCTGCAAAACGCCTGGAATTTTTGCCGTTTCTTGCGCAAATTGCCGAATCAACGAGACTTCAATTTTTGCAAGGTTTTTATTAAATTTGTCTGTGAGTGTCATGGGGCTATTATACACTTTTCACGCCGTTTTTGGTTTTTTTAAGCTATACATTATAAAATTATTATAAATATTTTAGAAAAAGGTTAGTTAATGAAAAATAGTTTTGTAAAAACACATGAAGAAGTCCTTGATTACTACCAGACAAGTACGCCGCGTGGACTGACAGAACATCAAGTGCAAGAAGCGCGCGCAAACTATGGCAGCAATCAGTTTGATGAGGTCAAATCTGCCACTTTACTCCAAAAAATGGGGCGACATCTTTTGGAGATTATGAATCTCATTTTGCTTGCTGTGGCAGCGCTCGCGGGCTATCTTACCTTTATCAGCGGCGGAAATTACACCAAAACTATCGTTGTCTTGATGATTGTCGCGATGAATGTTGCCGTGTCAACCATTCAAGAAGCGCGCGCGGAAAATGCGCTGTCAGCGCTGAAAAAGCTGTCTTCTCCGATTTCCATTGTGACGCGCGGCGGTTATAAGCAGGAAATCGCGTCGTCAGAGCTCGTGTGCGGAGATTGTGTTCATTTGACGGCTGGAGAAGCTGTGGGTGCGGATATTCGGCTCCTGTCAGCCAATCATTTGCAGGTTGATGAGGCCTCGTTGACGGGTGAATCCGAGCCTGTGGATAAAAACGCGAGCGTGCTGATTGAGCCAGACGCACCGCTTGGTGATCGGCTCAACATGGTTTTCTCGGGCACAAACGTCTTAAATGGCACGGCGACCGGTATCGTCGTTGCGATCGGAAACGCGTCTCAGATGGGACAAATTGCAACTTTGATTGAAGCGCAAATCAAAGGAAAAACGCCTCTACAAAAGCGCATTGACACGCTCGCCAAACGTTTATCGCTGATTGCGTTTGTCGCTGGCGCGCTAATTTTTGTCTTAAATAGTCTGCTGTCAGACGTTGCGCTGATTGACAATCTCATGACCGCAGTCGTTCTGGGAATTGCGGCCGTGCCCGAGACCTTACCTGTCATCGTCTCGTTGTCCCTCATCTACGGCGTTCAAAACATGGCCGAAAAACAGGCCATCATTCGCCATATACCAGCCGTCGAAACGCTCGGAAATGCAACGGTGATTGCGGCTGATAAGACTGGCACTTTGACGCAAAATCAAATGACGATCCAAAAAATTTGGGTGGCAGGTGAAGGAATTTCGGCTCCGTCAGCGCTGACAGAGCACGCAAAACAGCTTTTGCTCTATTTGGGGCTCGCCTCAAATGCCACCGCCCAATTGTCAGCTGATGGGCACCGGGACATTCACGGAGAACCCACAGAAGCCGCGATTATGCGCCTTTTGACCGAGCAAAATCTGTATCAGCCTGAAAATCTGCCCAAGCGTTTGCACGAGTTGCCCTTTGACAGCACGCGAAAAAAGATGACGGTAGTGATTTCCTTAGCCAGTCATTCTCAAAAAATTGACAGCGCATTGACAGCGCCTGTAAACCAAGTTGACAGCGGATTTCTCGTGATTACAAAAGGCGCTTTTGACCGTCTGGCAAAGGATTGTGACCTTGAAGCCCAGCGTGTTCACGATGAATTTGCAGGCTCTGCTTTACGCGTTTTGGCCTTATCGTGTAAACTTGTTGACAGCTTACCCGATGATTTTTCTGAGCTAGAAAAAGGACAAACCTTGCTCGGCCTCATTGGCATGATTGATCCACCACGCGAAGAATCTTATGCCGCGGTCGCTGAAGCGCGCACGGCAGGCATCAAACCAATTATGATTACAGGCGATCACGCGCTGACAGCCAAAGCGATTGCGCACGACCTTGACATTTATCGTGACGGCGATACAGTCGTGACGGGGCAAGAATTGTCACAGCTGACAGAGGACGCTCTTCTTGAAACTATCGAGAGCATCAGTGTTTACGCGCGCGTCAGCCCTGAGGACAAGCTGCGCATCGTGAAAGCCTGGCAGGCCAAAGGGCAAATTGTCGCGATGACTGGCGATGGTGTCAACGACGCACCAAGTCTTAAAGCCGCCGACGTAGGCACCGCCATGGGAATCACAGGCACAGAGGTCTCAAAATCTGCGTCAGACATCATTTTATCTGACGACAATTTTTCAACGCTGGTCGCTGCCGTGCGCGAAGGCAGGCGCGTTTATGCGAACATCAAGAAAACGATTTATTACCTGCTTTCGGCCAATGTCGCCGAGATTCTAACGATGCTCATTGGTGCGATTGTCGGCTGGGGGCTGCCGTTTACAGGCATTCAGCTGCTTTACATCAACGTTCTCGCGGATGGGATTCCTGGGTTTGGCCTGTCGCGCGAAAGCGCCGAAAGCAATATCATGGAGCGTCCGCCCATTGGTGTGAAGGAAAGTCTGTTTAGCCGCGGCGTGGCGCGAAATATTGCGATTTGCAGTGGTGCTTTTATCATCGTCACGCTGACAGGTTTCTATCTCGGACGTTTTCAGACAATCAGCGGGCTCAGCGGCTCTCATCAGCTGGGACAAACCATGGCTTTTGTCGTCCTCACGCTTGCCTCAACCATCAATGTTTACAACGCCAGAAGCAATCGCTCCATTTTCCGCGCAGGTCTTACCAGCAATCGCATGATTTTCCTTGCGACCTTGCTCTCGCTTGGTATCACGCTCGCCTTCACCCAAATTCCAGTACTCATGAGCGTTCTTGAAATCACGTCGCTCAGCCTCACGCATTGGTTAATCGCCATCACGCTCGCGCTTTCAACCGTGCTTGCAATCGAGCTCAGTAAGCTGATTCTCAGCAAAACGAATCGAACATTTATTGATTAGAAAAGGATTTCACATGAAAAACGAAACAAGAGAAACCAAAAACAAAAAACGAAAATGGATCATTATCGCGGCAATCACAGGCACTTTATTTCTCAGTGCTGGCGCAACTTGGGCGATCGTTACGCACCAAAACAATCAGCTAATGCTCACAGAGCTTCAAACAAAGGCTGACGCTGCAAGTGACCGAGCCGATCAAAGTGCGCAGGATTTGACAAATGCACAGGCAAAAATTGGCGATTTGACCGAGCAAAATGAGCAGAAAGCGGCTGAAAATGCGAAAGCGCAGCAAGTCACACGCGGCACATGGATTGGCGACATTAACGCTGTTCCCGCTCATTTGCGAGACCAGGTCACGCTTGATACGGCAGCGCTTGCGCGCGAAATTCATGAGGTTATCGCTCAAGCAGAGAAGGATGGCTATTTGATTGGCTCGGACAACAACACTTTTTACGGTCGAACGTCACAAGGTCAGGTTCAGGGGGCAATCGGCTCTAGCGTCACTGTTTATCACGCTTTGGCACCTACCGTTCAGTCAACCTTTAGCATGAACGGCCGAGATCTTGGAGCCAGAACCTCCACGCGCATTGACTAATCAAAAAACGTGCCAGTTGCGCACGTTTTTATTTTTGTCAGCGCTGACAGAACGTCAGGCGTTGTAATTCGGGGCTTCGCGCGTGATTTGTACTTCGTGTGGATGACTTTCTTTGAGCCCAGCGCCTGACATTTCGATAAATTGCGCCTTGTCATTCAGCTCTTGAATCGTGGCAGAGCCAGTATAGCCCATGCCTGAGCGCAGACCGCCAATCATCTGAAAAAGAATTGCATCAGACGCGCCCTTGTAGGCCACGCGCCCTTCAATGCCTTCTGGCACAAGTTTATTAGCTTCATTGACAGAGCCTTGAAAATAGCGGTCTTTCGAGCCTTTCTCCATCGCCGCAAGCGAGCCCATGCCGCGGTAGCTTTTGTATTTTTGGCCGTCAGAAATCTCAATTTCGCCTGGTGCTTCGTCCGTCCCAGCAAGCATAGAGCCCAGCATGACAGCATTTCCGCCAGCAGCAAGCGCTTTGACAATATCGCCCGAATATTTGATGCCGCCGTCCGCGATAATCGTCTTGCCGAGTTCGCGCGCAACCTCTGCCGCATCGTAAATCGCTGTAATTTGCGGCACGCCAACGCCTGCAACCACGCGCGTCGTGCAAATTGAACCTGGGCCAATGCCGACTTTGACAACGTCCACGCCCGCCTCAAACAATGCGCGCGCGCCCGATCCGGTCGCGATATTGCCCGCAATCAGCGTCTTTTCAGGAAAACGGGCGCGAATCTCGGCGATTTTGCGCAATACGCCCGCCGAATGACCGTGCGCCGTATCAATCACAATCGCATCTGCACCCGCGTCAAACAACGCCTCTGCGCGCTCAAACGTGTCAGAGCCCACGCCGACGGCCGCTGCAACGAGTAAACGCCCTATCGCGTCAAGCGCGGCATTCGGGAAAGCCGCCAAATCTGGCGCCGTTTCTTTGACCTGACGCACTTCTTTTGCCTGCTGCTCAGTCGTGTTATTTTTGTGAATGACGCCAAGACCGCCTTGACGCGCCATTGCAAGCGCCATTTTTGCCTCTGTCACCGTGTCCATTGCGGCTGACAAAATCGGAATATTCAGCTTGAGACCTGGCGCAAGCTGTGTGGACAAATTTGCCTCATTTGGCAATATGTGCGATTCTGCTGGCAGCAACAGGACATCATCAAACGTGTACCCTTTTTTCGTAAACTTTGATTCCCAATTTGACATTTTTACCTCTTTTCTTGAAAATTATTATAACATTTTCGCCAGAAAAATCCTGTCAGCTGACAGGATTTCCAAATTTTCTAACTTCGACAACTGAGCGTAAGCGTCTTTTTCAGCTCTATCAGCGCTGACAGAACCTTTGTCAGCCAGCCTTTAATTGCGGCCGACGCATCAAGCCTACCCAGTTTAGTTTTTACAAAACTTTTGCCAAAAATTCCTGTGTCCGCTTTTCTTTTGGAGCTTCAAACAACTCTTTTGGAGCGCCCGATTCAACAATCACACCGTCAGCCATAAAAAGCACGCGATTCGCGACTTCTCTAGCGAAACCCATTTCATGCGTCACAATGACAATCGTCATGCCTTCGCGCGCCAGCTCTTTGATAACATCCAGCACTTCGCCGACCATTTCTGGGTCAAGCGCCGAAGTTGGCTCGTCAAACAGCATCACGTCAGGACTCATGACAAGCGCACGCGCAATCGCGACACGTTGCTGCTGACCGCCAGAAAGCGATTGAGGGTAGGCATCCGCTTTATCAGCAAGCCCAACGCGCGCAAGCATCCCTTTTGCCTTTTCCTCAGCCTCTTCCTTGGACATTTTTTTCGTCTGAAGCGGTGCAAGTGTTAAATTGTTTAGAACAGTCATGTGTGGAAAAAGATTAAATTGCTGGAAAACCATGCCCATTTTTTCGCGGTGTTTGAACACATCAACGGATCTATCTGCAATATTCGTCCCTTCAAAATACACCTCGCCAGAAGTCGGCATTTCAAGCAAATTCATCGTGCGCAAAAAAGTCGATTTTCCAGATCCCGATGGCCCAATCATCGCGACCACTTCGCCTTGATGAATCGCAATATCAAGCCCTTTTAAAACTTCATTGACACCAAAAGATTTATGCAAACCTTTGATTTCGATTAAATTATCCATTAATTTGCAAATCCTTTCCCAAAGCGCTTCTCAAGCACAGCGACACCGCGATTTAACACAAAGCAAACCACAAAATAGAACGCGGCCGCCGTCAGCATCGCTGGAATCGGCTGGTAAATATTGGTTCCGACAGTGTTTGATGCCAAATAAAGCTCATAAACGCCGATTGTAGACAGCAATGAGCTATCTTTAACAATCGTCACAAATTCATTGCCCAAAGCGGGAAGAATATTTCTGAAAGCTTGAGGAAGAATAACTTTATACATCGTCTGTGACGGGCGAATCCCGAGCGAATACGCCGCTTCTGTTTGCCCTTTTGGTACGGCATTGATGCCCGCGCGCACCGTTTCACACATGTAAGCGCCCGAGTTTAATGCAATAATCAAAATGCCCGGAATAATTCGATTCAGATTCTCTGTGAAAATTCCCACCTGAAATGACGGGAAAAATTGACCCGATAAAAACTGAAATCCCAGCGTAATCTGCACCAACATGGGCGTATTTCTGAAAATCTCCGTATAGATATTCATCAGCCAACGCAGCGGCAAAATTTTTGAGCGTTTCGCAACCGCCGCGAGTGTTCCTATAACCGTTCCGAGTATCACCGAAAAGAAAGCGATGATGAGCGTCATGATTATCCCGTCCAAGAAATAGGTCATATTTGGCGGGATACTTGAAAAATCAAACATAAGTGTCCTTTACTCTTTTTATTTGCCAGCTTTATTGGCAAGCGCGATGTTTTTGTCTACATCCTTTGTAATCCAACCGCTTGCTTTGAGCTTCGCGATGACATCATTAACTTTCTTAAGCAAATCGCCCGAGTTTTTCTTCATGGCGATTCCCATCCCGTCATTGCTTTGCTGGAGCGTGACATTGGCAATGGCAAGGTCTGGATTCGCGTCAACATATTGCTTCGCGACGATACCATCAAGCACTGCGGCAGCCACTTGCCCGCCTTGAACCTCCGTGACGATATTCCCGTTATCTGTCAACGAAACTTCGCTCGCTTTAGGCATCTGATCTTTGATGACACCTTCTTGAATAGAGCCCGTCTGCGCGGTCACTTGCTTGCCATCAAAATCAGAGATTTTTGTGAATTTGCTGAGATTTGCTTTTTTAATGAGAATCAAATTGGGATCCTGGTAGTAAACGCTTGAAAAGTCAAACGCTTGTTTACGCTGCGCATTTGCCGAAAGGCCTGCAAGCGCAAGGTCAGCCTTGCCAGATTGTACACTTGCTAAAACATTGTTGAAATCCATATTGTCGATTTGAACTTTCACGCCAAGCTCTTTGCCGATTTCATTGGCCAAGTCAATATCCGAGCCCACAATCGTATTTTTTCCGTTGACAATCATCTGAAATTCAAACGGCGCAAATTCTGCGTTTGTTGCGACAACGATCGTGCCTTTGTCTTGAATTTTTTTCAGCTGTGATGAGCTGCTGCTCGTGCCAGAGCACGCGGCGAGTGTAACTAATGAAGCTGCAAGCGCAGCAAGTGCAATTAATTTTTTCATAATTTTCTTTCCTTTTGCATATTTATTTATTTACATGTATATTATACATTTATATTTCTTCTTGTCAAGGGAAAAGTCTGAAAATTTTCAGAAAATAAAAAGTCCGACTGACAAACAATCAATCGGAACTTTCAGTTTCTTATTTTTGCCTATCAGCCGTTTGTTCTCTTCACGCTGTAAACATCTGGCGTCATTTTAATTTTGTCAACAATCGCTGTCAGGTCTGACAGATTTTTAATGCCAAGCGAAATGTGAATCGTTGCCATTTTGCGGTCTTTCGTCGGCTGTGCATTAATCGAAATCAGATTTTTCGTCGTATTTGAGAGCACTTGCATGACATCGTTCAAAACGCCAGGACGATTGAAGCTGTACACATCAATATCCGCGACATAATCCTTTGCGCCCGCAGACATCTCCCACGCCACATCGACGAGCCGGTGTTCATAATCCTCCTGATGCTTGAGATTTTCGCAGTCCGTCCGGTGAATCGAAACGCCGCGCCCTTTTGTGATATAGCCGACAATCTCATCGCCAGGCACCGGATTACAGCACTTGGAAATACGCACGAGAAGACCGTCAGCGCCCGTCACAGAGACACCTTCGCTTGAACTCGTCTTCTTGATTTCCTTTTTCTCGCGCTTCACCTCGCCTTCAAGCAGCGCCTTAGCTTCCGCGTTTTGCTTGGTTTTTTCGAGCTCTTTGCGCGCTTTTTCCGTCAAGCGGTTGGCAATCGTTGCCGCACGTGCCTCGCCAAATCCGATGGCCGCAAATAGTGCATCCGCATCACGGAAATTGACCTTTTTTAACACGGCATCAATTGATTTTTTATCCAAAAATTGATTGGGCACAAAGCCTTGCTTTTCAAGCTCCGTCTGCAACATTTCGCGCCCTTTGCTGAGCGAAAATTCCTTATCTTGACTCTTGAAAAAATTCTTGATTTTATTGCG
>JAIRUZ010000033.1 GCA_031254115.1 Streptococcaceae bacterium | reverse complement strand
AATTTTGTGCGCCAGAAATGCCCGTTTACCTTGTCTCAAAATCCGAAGAAGTCAAAACCACTAGCATTGGCGAGCTCTTGCCTTACAGCTTTACCGATTTTAACTAACACAAATAAAACTCGCTTGACAATTATCAGGCGAGTTTTTTCATTTCTGTCAGCGCTGACAGAAAGCTGTGAATACAAGGACACAAACATTCTAGGAAAATAAGCATTGAAAGCCCTTTTTTACTTGCTTTTTTTTTAAGTTTCAGTTAAACTAGAAACAGTTACAGAGGTAACCAATAAAAACTAGGAGGGTTCATCCAAATGAACATCAAAAAAGTCGCAGGTCTTGCCGTTGTGGCACTTGCCTCAGTTTCAGTTCTCGCAGCCTGCCGTTCCAACAGCACAGGATCAAGCTCAAAAACAGATCTTAAAGTTGCGATTATCACGGATACAGGCGGTGTCAACGACCACAGCTTTAACCAGTCGGCTTGGGAAGGACTTCAGGCTTGGGGCAAAGACAATGGCCTCTCAAAAGGCAAAGGCTTCAATTATTTCCAATCTAACTCAGCGTCTGATTACACGACAAACTTCCAGTCTGCGCTTGACGGTGGCTACAAGTTGATGTTCGGTATTGGCTTCTCCCTCCAGTCAGCGACGCAAGAAGCTGCGAAAAACAATCCAAGCAACAATTTCGTCATCATTGACTCAGTGATTGACGGCCAAAAGAATGTGGCATCAGCGGTCTTTGGCGACAATGAAGCGGCTTACCTCGCAGGTGTTGCGGCTGCAAAAACGACGAAAACTAAACACATCGGCTTCATCGGCGGTGGTGACAAGGGAAATGCGGTCATTCTCGCTTTTGAAACAGGCTTTAAAGCAGGCGTTGCCTCTATTGATAAGTCTATCAAAGTCGACGTGCAATATGCTGGCTCATTTACGGACGCAGGTATCGGTAAAACGATTGCCAATACGATGTACGCATCAGGCGCTGACGTGGTTTACCAATGCGCAGGCGGTGTCGGCGATGGCGCTTTCCAAGCAGCTAAAGCTCTGAACGAAACAAAAAATGAAGCGGACAAAGTCTGGCTCATCGGTGTTGACCGCGACCAAGAATCTTATGGGGCTTACACCTCTAAAGATGGCAAGAGCGCAAACTTCACGCTTGTCTCAACCGTGAAAAAAGTCGGCAAAGTGGTTCAAGACATTTCAGACCAAACTAAAGATGGCAAGTTCCCTGGTGGCAAAACAGAAACTTACAACTTGAAAAATGGTGGCGTTGACCTTGCAAAAGATAACGCAACTGACAGCACATGGAGCGCTGTACAGACGGCTAAACAAGCCATCATTGACGGCAAAGTAACCGTTGCAAGCAAATAATTAAACCGAAAGCGGAGAGGTGTTCTCCGCTTTTTTTATCGTCAAAACCGCTTACAAATATGGTATAATGAACTTGTTTCATAACCCGTTTTGCTTTTGAAGACCAACCCAGCTTTGCGTTTATTTACTCGGCGTGCACGCCGAGCGCTAAAGCGAGTTGGACAAAAAAGCAGGGTTGTGAAACAGATTTGAAGTGTTAAATTTAGTGAAAAGGACACATTTATGGCAGCATTAGAAATCGCAGAAAATGTGATTGAGATGAAAGAGGTGACGAAGGTTTTTGGCAAGTTTGTGGCCAACGATCACATCAATCTCGAACTCAAAAAGGGTGAAATTCATGCGCTCCTTGGTGAAAATGGCGCGGGAAAATCGACGCTGATGAACATTCTCTCGGGGCTTTTGGAGCCGACAGAAGGCGAAGTACATGTTCGCGGGCGGCTCGAAAAGATTGACAGTCCGTCAAAAGCTGCGCAGCTTGGCATCGGCATGGTGCATCAACACTTTATGCTGGTGGAAGCTTTTACGGTGGCTGAAAATATCATTTTGGGTGTGGAAGAGACCAAGGGTCTTTCGCTTGATATGACTGCCGCAAAGGCTAAAATCATGGATTTGTCCGAGAAATATGGTCTGGCAGTGCAGCCAGATGCGTATGTCCGTGACATTTCGGTCGGTCAGCAGCAGCGTGTGGAGATTCTAAAAACGCTTTACCGTGGTGCGGAAATTTTGATTTTCGATGAGCCGACGGCTGTTTTAACGCCAGCTGAAATCACTGAGTTGATGCAAATCATGAAAAATCTGGTCGCCGAAGGCAAATCGATTTTATTCATCACGCACAAGCTCGACGAAATTCGTGCAGTGTCAGATCGCATCACGGTCATCAGGCGCGGTCAGTCAATTGAGACGGTTGAGCTGGGCAATAAAACCAATCAGGAACTCGCTGAGATGATGGTTGGGCACTCTGTCAGCTTTGTCACGGAGAAAAAAATCGCCGAGCCTGGCGCAGTTGTTCTTGACATTCAAAATCTAATTGTCAAGGAAGCGCGCGGTGCCGAAGCGGTCAAAGGGTTGAATCTGCAAGTGCACGCAGGTGAAATTGTCGGACTTGCAGGGATTGATGGCAACGGGCAATCTGAGCTGATTAAAGCGATTACCGGACTTGTGAAGATTGAATCTGGCCACGTTTTGCTCAAAGGCAAAGAAATTACCAATCAGTCGCCGCGTAAAATCACAGAGCAGTCTGTCAGCCACGTGCCAGAAGACCGTCATCGCGACGGACTGGTGCTTGAAATGAGCGTTGCTGAAAATATTGCGCTGCAAACTTACTATAAAATGCCGAATTCTAAAAATGGCTTTTTGAACTATGAGCAGATCAATCGTCATGCGCGCGAGCTGATGGCGGAGTTTGACGTGCGTGGCGCCAGCGAATTGATTCCGGCGAAGTCCCTGTCAGGCGGCAATCAGCAAAAAGCGATTGTCGCGCGCGAAATTGACCGTAATCCAGACTTACTGATTGTCAGTCAGCCAACACGCGGGCTTGATGTCGGCGCAATTGAATACATTCACAAACGTTTGATTCAGGCGCGTGACGAAGGCAAAGCCGTGCTCGTTGTCAGCTTTGAGCTGGATGAGATTTTGAATGTGTCCGACCGAATCGCGGTCATTCACGATGGCAAAATTCAAGGCGAGACAAGTCCTGAAAAAACAACCAAGCAAGAGCTCGGCATTCTCATGGTCGGCGGCTCTGTTAATGAAAAAAGTGAAAAAGAAGTTGAGGTGAGTGAATGACGGCCACACAGAAAAAAATAATTGTGCCTATTATCGTCGTGCTGGCTGGCTTTATCCTCGGCGCTATCATCATGCTGGCTTTTGGCTACAATCCGATTTATGGTTATGAAGATTTGTTTACAACGGCTCTTGGTACACCGCGTGCCATTGGCAATACGCTAAATATCGTAGGCCCGCTGGTCTTGACAGCGCTCGGATTTGCAACCGCGATGAAA
Source organism: Streptococcaceae bacterium (assembly GCA_031254115.1). Taxonomy (GTDB): domain Bacteria; phylum Bacillota; class Bacilli; order Lactobacillales; family Streptococcaceae; genus Lactovum. Next base: position 7,465 of record JAIRUZ010000033.1, on the reverse strand, counting down.
GTTGGACTTTTCAATATCGGAATGTCTGGTCAGGCGCTCGCTGGCTGGTTTGCCGCCGTTTGGTTTACCCTCGCTTTCAAAGGGATTCCAAGCTTTCTCCTCATTCCGATGCTCATTATCGTAGGCATGCTTGCGGGCATGATTTGGGCGGTGATTCCAGGACTTTTACGGGCGTATCTCGGCACATCTGAAGTCATTGTTACGATTATGATGAACTATATCATTATCTACGTGACATCATTTTTGCTGTTCAATGTCATGCCAAAATCGATGATTTTGCCCAATGACCCCAATCAAACGCTGCATGTCGGGCAATTATTTAATCTCGGTTGGATGGACAATCTGACGCAAAATTCGTCGCTGAATGCGGGCATTTTCCTCGTTATCATTGCGCTTTTGATTATGTGGGTTGTCTTTGCAAAAACAACGCTCGGCTTTGAAATCCGTGCCGTTGGCCTGAATCCAAATGCGTCCGACTACGCAGGCATTTCTGCCAAACGCACGATTATCAATTCCATGTTGATTGCGGGCGCTCTGTCAGGGCTTGCAGGCGTGGTTTACGGCTTCGCTTACCAAGGCGTTGGCAATTTCGTCTATCAGTCCGCGTCGCTTGACATCGGCTTTAACGGCATGGCTGTTGCACTTCTTGGCGAAAATAATCCGATTGGTATTCTTGTCGCAGGTGTCCTCTTTGGTATCTTGCAGACGGGTGCACCTGGCATGCAACGTGATAATATCCCGCCGCAAATCGTCTCGATTGTCACGGCCATGATTATCTTCTTTGTTGCTATCAAGTTTGTTATTGAGCATATCTTGCCCGCAGTCAAAGAGAAAAAAACCGCCGCAAACGTTGTAAAAAAGGGAGGTAAAAGCCAATGATTAGCATTTTAAACGGCATTATTCAAAATATGCTGAGTTACTCGACACCGCTGATTTTAACCTCTATCGGTGGCGTTTACTCCGAGCGCGGCGGCATTGTCAACGTCGGGCTTGAAGGCATCATGACCATGGGCGCTTTCAGCTCGGTCGTCTTCAATGTCACGCTGTCAAGTACGCTTGGTAGCCTCACGCCTTGGTTTGCGATTCTCTTTGGCGGTATCATCGGTCTCCTTTTTTCGCTCTTGCACGCAGTCGCAACGATTAATCTGCGCGCGGATCACATCATCTCAGGAACCGTCTTGAACCTTCTCGCACCTGCGCTTGGCGTGTTCTTGCTCCAAGTTATTTACGGTCAAGGCCAAGAAAAAATCTCAAATTCGATGGGTCTGTGGAATTTCCCAGGTTTATCAAGCATTCCTGTGATTGGTCCCATTTTCTTCGCGAACACCAATCAGGTTTATTTCCTTGCAATTCTCGTCGCGATTCTCTCGTGGTACATCATCTTTAAAACGCGCTTTGGTTTGCGCCTGCGCTCAGTCGGTGAGAATCCGCAGGCGGCCGATACGCTTGGCATTAATGTCTACAAATACCGCTATGCTGGCGTCATGCTTTCAGGGCTTCTCGGCGGTTTTGGTGGTGCCGTTTTCGCGCAAAATACCTCGGCTGGCTTTGCCGTAACGACGATTGCAGGCCAAGGTTTCATTTCACTCGCCGCTATGATTTTCGGTAAATGGAATCCTATCGGCGCCATGGGTGCCAGTCTCCTCTTTGGTTTCTTCCAGTCGCTCGCTTTCACTGGCGGCTCGATTCCAGGCATCAAAAATATCCCAGGAAGCTTTTTGCAAATGGCGCCTTACGTGCTGACTATCATCGTCCTTGCGCTCTTCCTCGGCAAAGCAGTAGCACCAAAAGCCGACGGCACAAACTATATCAAATCAAAATAACTGTCAGCGCTGACAGAACAATAAAATCCCAACTGATGGGATTTTTTGATTTCAAACTATTTTTTGTTGACAAAGGAGTATAGTTGTGTTACTATATAGTTATTAAAAAACATACCACTAAGGAGAGAAAATGTTTTCACCCGAAAAATTAACCGAAAAGCGCTTGGATCTTGAGATGAGTAAATATGCTGTCGCAAAAAAATTGGGAATTTCGACAGCTTCCTATTTTGCGTGGGAATCTGGAAAAACACAGCCCAATCAGAAAAATTTGGAGAAATTAGCCGTTGTTTTTGGCGTTGACTCAAATTATTTTGAGGAAGGCTCAGAAATTATTGATATTTACCGAAAGCTTGTGCCCTTGCGCCAACAGGAAGTCGTCAACTTTGCGCAGGATCAGTGGAATGAGCAAAACAAGGTGATTGCGATGATTTCAAACAAAGTTGAGAAAACGTTTGAATACCGTGTGTACGAGCGTTTGTCAGCTGGGACAGGCTATGGCTATACGAATGATGGCGATTATGACGTGGTCAAATTTGACAAATGGGTCGATCACGATTATGCGAGCTGGGTGTATGGCGATTCTATGGAGCCGACTTATTTGAACGGCTCGGTGGCGCTGATTAAAGATACAGGATTTGACTACGATGGCGCGATTTATGCGGTGGATTGGGATGATTCTACTTTTATCAAAAAGGTGTACCGTGAAAAAGATGGACTGCGCTTGGTCTCGTTAAACAATAAATATTCCGATAAATTTGCGCCGTATGAGGATAATCCGCGCATTATCGGAAAAATTATCGGGAATTTTATGCCCAATGAGAACTTGCAAGGCGCCTAATTTTCGGCAAACGGGAGCAAACGGCTGAGGTGTGATATAATAAAGAGATGGAATATACGTATGAAAATGAGCGCACGCTTCGCATCAGATTAACGTTTGATGATTTGCGTGAGCACGAGATAAAGCTGGTTGATTTCATATCTGAGCAAGAGCTGATTGAGACTTTGTACTCTGAATTGATTGATGAGTTGGATCTTGGCGATCGCTGGGAAAATATGGAGACGATGGCTTTTCAGGTTCGCCCGCATGCAAATGGTATTGATTTGTTGGTGTCAGAAGATGAAGCGGGACTTATGGAAGTGCCAGAAAATGGCACTTTCGAGGAATTAGAATCTTTTATACACTCAATTAGTGAAAATCAGGGTGAGCTCCCAACGCCTCTGAAAATGCTTGAAGAAATTACGCAATCTTTTTCTGAGGTGGAAAAAGAGAGAAATACAAAGAATGAGAAAAAAGAGGAAAGTCCAGAGGAAAAACCGCCTGTTCCTGACTTTATTTACTATGCGCTGCAGTTTAGGGATTTTGAGACCATCTTGTCACTTGCAAGCACAATTGATTTGCCGCTTGATGAATCTGAATTATATGAATATAAAGGCGATTTTTATTTGACGGTGCTTGATAATCAAAAAGAAAAAGGTGAGCAGGCGACACTTGGTTTGCGCGCGTTGATGCTTGAATATGCGACTCAATCAGCGTACACGCGGGAACATTTGCGCGAGTATGCGCACGTTATTTTGGATCACGACGCGTTGCGAATTTTAAAAACAATTTGATGCAGCTGCAAAAGTTTCTGTCAGCGCTGACAGAAAAAAAGTGTTATAATTTAACTGTTCGGGGCTGTAAGTTAATGGGAGACTCGGCGCTTCGCATGTGCCAAATACGGGTTCGATTCCCGTCAGCTCCAGAATGTAGACAAAAACTGTCAAAACGACAGTTTTTTTGGTGTTGGCGGTCTTCTCTATTACAACTTTCCGTAAAACTATAATTTTATTGACAAATGCGGCAAACTATGTTATACTCCTAGTATTATGAAACGCGAAATTCTTATCCAAAAAATCGGGCTGTTAAAGGAACGTATGCCCGAATTTGTCGTTGATTACTACAATTCAAAGCTTTCGGTGCCGTATTCGCTGAACACGTTGTATCAATATTTGACCGAATACGATCGCTTTTTTACGTGGCTGATTGACAGCGGGGTGCTCAATCAGCCAGAAATTGCTGATATTTCACTGTCTAATCTTGAAAATTTGCCTAAAAAAGACGTCGAGGCATTTATCGTTTATTTGCGCGAGCGCACGCAGCTCAATACGCGCTCAACCAAGCAAGGCGTTTCGCAAACGACGATAAATCGCACGATTTCGGCGCTTTCGAGCCTTTACAAATATTTGACCGAGGAGGTCGAAAATGCGGATGGCGAGCCTTATTTTTACCGTAACGTTATGAAAAAAATACAGACGAAAAAGAAATCTGAGACACTTGCTGCGCGCGCTGACAACATCAAGGGAAAATTATTTCTGGGGGACGAGACGCAAGGCTTTCTTGATTATATCAGCGCTGACTACGAGAAAACTCTGTCAAACCGCGCGCTATCAAGCTTCGTCAAAAATAAAGACCGCGATTTGGCGCTGATTGCGCTGATTTTGGCCTCCGGTATTCGGCTTTCTGAAGCAGTCGGCATGGAGCTGCGCGATTTGAATGTGAAAACGATGGTGGCTGACGTGACGCGAAAAGGCGGTAAACGCGATGCGGTCAATGTTGCCAATTTTGCCAAAGATTATCTTGTGAATTATTTGAATAGCCGTGAGAAGCGTTATAAGGCTGAAAAGACCGAAACGGCGCTTTTTCTGAGCGTTTACAAGGGTAAAGCCTCGCGCATTGACACTTCTTCGGTAGAAAAAATGGTTGCGAAATATTCGCAAGGTTTCAAGATTCGTGTCACGCCGCACAAGCTCAGGCACACGCTCGCGACGCGCCTTTATGAGCAAACCAATTCGCAGGTGCTCGTCTCTCACCAGCTCGGACACGCGTCCACGCAGGTCACCGATCTCTACACGCACATCGTCAATGAGGAGCAAAAAAATGCGCTGGACGAACTCTGAGCACTGAAATGAGGACTTTGCTGATACCGCAGCACTCATAAAAAACGAAAAAATCCCATTTGGGATTTTTTATGGCTTCATCTGCTGCCAATCTTTCGACAAATATTTTGCGTTATTGAGCGTGTAATTTGTCTGAGATTTTGCTTTCATGAAGTTTGTGATGGTCTCGTCAACGGCGACCCAGCCGCGGTAGCCGAGGTGGTCGGTGTCGCCAACAAAGTAGGGCTCGTCATAGTTGTAGGTGTAATCGGCGATGTTTTTGAAGCCTTGGCTGGTCAATTGCTCCGTAATTTTCGTCGAAAAATCGGCCATCATTTGCATGGAAAGGCCTGTGTAGCTATACCACGCGTTGTTGACGGGCTGGATAATGAATTGCACGTCGTCGTGATTTTTGGCAAATGCGTTCAGCAAGAGCTGAAAGTCGGCGTACTCTGGGCTCTGCAGGTAGCTGTACTTGTTCTGATAGCCGCTCATCTGTTTGTAGCGATTTTTGAGACTTTTATTCCAAATGGTGTCGCTAACACGATAGGGATTGCTTGTTGACGCGGCGGCCGCTTCGTCGTAAGCTTGGCTGTCAAGCGCGGTGAAATCTGACTTCTCTGGCAATTTTTTTGTCAGCGCTGACAGCTGTGTCAGCGGATTTTTCTTATCTGTCAGCTGACTGTTGAAGCGTGAAAAGAGTAAGTCCTCGTGCTTCCAGACACGCGCCGAAAATTGAATCGTCGCAAGCGTTAGCGCGTCAATCGCTTTTCCTTTTTGCAGAGAGAGCAAAGCCGATTTGATCGCATTGTCGTTGTCAAATGTCTTGAAACCAAGGAGTCGCGCGGCCAGAGTTTGCGTGGCGACATCTTTTGGATTGGCCGACTCTAACCACATATCAATCTCGCCTTTGGAGGTGAAATTTTCAAACATTGGCGCCAAAATACCGCGGTTGACGAACCATTGTGGGCTGATGATGAAGACGATTTTGCGATGCTGCATTTCAGGAGCAACTGAGTTCAACCAGAAATAATGCGTGAGCGACTGTGTGCCAGGTTGTCCAACTAAAAATGGCGTCCAGCTCGTCTGGTATTTTTCGGCATAAACGCTCGGAAAATAAGGATCTAGGTGCTGCAACTCGCTGCTGCCCATAATCGGCAAAAAACTCTTGTCTGCCATCGCCTGCTGCTTGACAGAATAGCCCACAAATGACGCCCGCGAGGTTGAATCCATCGCAAAGGCGCGCAACTGCTGCTTCGTGTAACCAGGCGTGATGCGCAAGGTGCTCAGAAACAGGAGGCCGAGCAAAAGGAGCGCCATCAAAAGAGGTCCGACGGTCCTGAAAATTTTCCATTTAAAGCCAGACTTTGCGTTAGATTCCATATTAATCGTCCTCCGAAATTAGTCAGCTGCCAACTTTTCTTCTACACGTGCAGCGATTTTATTGGCCGTGTTCCATTCTTCGCGATCCATTTCAGATGGTGGCAAGGAGACATCAAAGGTATTTTCCAACTCGACAATCAGCATAATGGCGCGCATCGAGTCTAAAATCCCCTCTTCAAATAAATCCATGTCTAAATCCTCGCGGAATTCATCGCTTCCAGCGATTTGCTCAATAACATCAAAAACTTCTTCTTTCATGATAACCTCTTTCTAATTGAGTTCGCCCTTCTAACTCCTAGGGAATTAGATGAATCTAGAACCTGCGCTGCGCGCAGAACCTAAATTCCCTAAATTCCCTAAATTCCTACGGAGCTAAGCAGTCGGGCTCTCATCTTGTTATTTTAAAAATTTGGGATAAATACGCGATCTAAGGTCGCGTGATACAGGATCATATTATTCAGCAGGCCTGAAAAAATCAGAAAGCCTAAAAATACAAACTGCATCGTGACAAAAATACTCAGTCCTTTTGTCCACCAGACATTTGGAATTTTCAGCTTACGCTTTTTCTTGAAGCGATCCCATGCCTCGTAGCCAATCATTAGGCTGGCGTGATAAAAGCCATATACAATATAATACCAGGCGAAGCCGTGCCAGAAGCCCATCAGCCCGAAGAGCACCAGATTGGCAATAACCGACATCGTAACCATAGACTTGGTGAATTTTTTCATCATCATGGTCTTGACCAGTCGCATAAAGACGAAATCACGAAACCAATTACAGAGTGTCATGTGCCAGCGATTCCAAAAATCCTTGATATTTTTGGCGAGGAAAGGCTTGTTGAAATTCATCGGCGTTTCCACGCCCATCAGCTGACTGACGCCAACTGCAAACAGAGAATAGCCTGCAAAGTTGAAGAACAGATAAAGGCCATAAGCGTAGGTTGCACTTATTGTGCCAAGCACTGTCGGATGTACTGTTACCGCTCGTGCCGCTGAATGCAACCAGAGATGTTGAATAAAGTAGCCGATGATAAAGTTATAAAGAAAACCTAAAAAGATATTTTGAATACCTTTCCTCAGTAAAGAAAGGTATTTCTCTGGCTCAAGTGATTTGTCGAGGTCTTTTTTAAAGCGCCTGAAGCGGTCAATCGGCCCTGAGGAAATTGTCGGATAAAAATAGAGAAAATAGAGAAATTCTTTGAGCGGCAGCTCTTTTATAAGCTCGTCGCGAATTTCCATCAGTGTGGAGACTACTTTGAAGGTCACATAACTGATGCCGAGAAAGCCGACAATAGACAAAGGATGCGCTGGATCAATGACTGGCCAGACTTTGACGATAAAAAG
>JAIRUZ010000017.1 GCA_031254115.1 Streptococcaceae bacterium | reverse complement strand
GTCATCACGGGCGCTGAAATCTATCTGCCGCTTGCTGGTTTAATCAACCTTGACGAAGAAATCGCCCGTCTGACCAAAGAACTTGCCAAATGGCAGAAAGAACTTGACTTGGTTAATCGTAAGCTGGGCAATGAGAAATTTGTGGCGAATGCTAAGCTTGAAGTCGTAGAAGCTGAGCGCGCGAAGCTGGCGGATTATCAAGAGAAATTTGATGCGACGCAAAAGCGGATAGAAGAGTTGAAAAAATAATTTTTGAGAGTAGACAAGGAAGAGAAAAAGTTTTAAAATTATTGCTGGAAGGCAAATAAAATGGAATCAGAACAGGAATATTATCTTACCTCTTCAGAGAGTGTCTCATTGAGAATTGCGGAACTGAAGTCCGAGGTAGCAGAAGCGGAAACAGCCAAACAAAACGCTTGGGAGAAGAAGCAGCGTGATGCCGAGATCGAACGACTGGCAAAGAAGAAGCAGGATTTTAAAAAACTTTATAATCTAAACAGCGCACTGTTATTTGTGATTCTTTTTGCTTTTGCCACGATGTTTTTACAAAACATAGAGCCCAAGTGGACTTTTTTGAATAGTACTAGCTTTATTGGCAGCCTCATTCTCTTTTATGCGATTCGTGTGCATGTGGCAAATGTAAAATTAAGTTTCAGTTATGATGGCCCCATTCTTATATATGCTGCCAATATTTTTGGAATCATTGCCGTGCTTGTTCGGCCACATGCTTATTATATATTGCCAGGTCTGTATGGGGGAATGACAAGCGCTGTGCCAATGTTTATTTTTCTGTTTTTGGCAGAGTTCTCGCTGATTCTAGCGGCTTGTATCACGCTTAATCTGATGCTTTATCTTCGAAATGAAAGGCTCCCAGAAGGAAGCCCCAAACTATCGGCCATAAAAGGAAAGATTTTTGTCATAGGACTGGGTATAGTCATGACTTTGCTGGTAATTTGGGCAATCCTTTCATGGAGTAATTTATTAAAAAAAGCTAATAATCAAGCTGGGATTACACTGCAAACAAAGATAGAGCTAACACTATCCAACTCGGGCTATGAAAAAGACGATATTGGTTATCCAATGAATGCAGGTTTTTATGGGGAGAATATAGCGGAGCAGAATGCGAGTGATTTTGGAAAGACGTTGGCACAGCAAGGACTTGGGAAGGATGTGACTGTGACAGCAAAAGGCGCAGAGATTCAGGCAATAAAAGGACCGACGGGTGAAATGGTGCTGTATAAGATCGTGAATCCAGTGCTCATCAACGAAGCCTTAGGGTACAATGCAGTAAGCAAGAGTCAAGTCGGAGATTGGCTGTTGCTTCTCCCGACCCAAAAGGCAGAATCAGAGGTAACTTCTAAAATGAAGGATCCGTTTACGCAAGCGGCGGGCAATTTTGATACTACAGTAGCTTTAAGAAACTTGAATTCGGCTGATTATATAAAGGTTCTGACACAAGAAAATTACCAGAGTCAGCTACAAAATGCACTGGAAAATTACGACAAGATTTGGTATTCAAAGAACTCATGAGGACTTGTCAGCGCTGACAAAAAATTTCGCGACGCAAAAGGGGAGCGAGGAGTTGAAAAAATAACAAAAAACAGAGCGCGGAAGTGCTCTGTTTTTAATAGCCTTTGGCTGCGTGGGTTCCCGCGACGTGGCCGGTAACGAAGGCGCAAGTGACATTGTAGCCGCCAGTGTAGCCGTTGATGTCGAGGAGCTCGCCGGCAAAATAGAGACCTGAGGCAAGCTTGGATTCGAGCGTTTTGGGATTGATTTCTTTGAGAGAAACGCCGCCGCCTGTGACGAAAGATTTTTCGAGCGGCGCGGTGCCAGAAACGCGGATGGAAAGCGCTTTAAAGAGCTGCGCAAGTTGTGAAATTTGTCTGGAGCTGAGGGTTTTGCTGTCACCGGAAATGTCCGCTTGCGCGAGATAGAAAAGCAGCAAGCGCTCTTGTGACAGCGCTGACAGCGCATTTTTAACGGATTTGTTGCTGGCTGACAAGAGTTGCAGAATTCGAGTTTCGAGCGCAGCTGCTGACAGCTCGGGAAATAAATCAAGAAGCAAGGTGACAGATGCCGCGCCCGCGTGCAGGAGTTGATTGACAGTGCTTGAAGAGCGAAGTGCGGCGGGGCCTGAGAGCCCAACGTGCGTAAAAAGTAAATCGTGCGTGTGCGTGGCGGCTGCTTTTCCTCTAGCGTCCAGTGTTGTGACGCGAACGTCGCGCAAACTGATGCCTTGGAGCGTGCGGTTCGTGATGAAAATTTCTGACGAAATAAGTGCGGATTCGGTCGGATAAAGTCGTGTAATTGTGTGACCGACAGATTCGGCGAAGCGATAGCCGTCACCCGTGGAGCCAGTCTTGCTGTACGTTTTGCCGCCCGTTGTGAGAACGACCGCTGGTGCAAGAAACGTATTTTCTTGCGTTTTTACCCCCAAAATCGCGCCCTTTTCATGCAAAATCGCGTGCATCGCAGTTTCGGGAAAATAGGACACGCCGAGCTCGACAAGACGCGAAAACAGTGCATCGACAATAGTTGTCGAACGATTGCTCACGGGGAAAATGCGCCCATGGTCTTCTTCTTTGAGCGCAACGCCGCGGCTTTTAAAAAAATGAATGATATCTTGATTGTCAAATTGCGAAAAAGCGGAATGCAAAAAGCGGCCATTTCCAGGGACATTCGCCAAGATTTCGTCAACGGGCGCGCTGTTTGTCACATTGCAACGCCCGCCGCCCGTCAGCAGCAATTTTTTGCCGACGCGTTTATTTTTGTCAATGAGCGCTGTTTTAGCGCCAGCTTCCGCGGCTGCAATAGCTGCCATCATGCCAGCAGGACCCGCGCCGACAACAATCACATCAAATTTTTTCATGAAACTAATTATAACAAAAGCACTGCGAATTTTTGTCAGCGCTGACAAAAAATTTTACGACGCAATTTCAAATTTGTGATATAATAAACGAGATAATAACGTAAGGAGAACCTATCATGGCTCATATTAAATTTGATTATTCCAAACTGACACCGTTCGTGGCTGATAACGAACTTGACGAGATTCAGTGGCAAGTGAGCGCGGCTGACAAAGTGTTGCGCGAGGGAACGGGCGCGGGCGCAGAATTCCGCGGCTGGATTGATTTGCCAGAAGACTACGACAAAGCTGAATTTGCGCGCATTCAAGAAGCGGCAAAGCGTATCGCAGCTGACAGCGAAGTTCTCGTCGTGCTCGGCATCGGCGGCAGCTATCTCGGCGCGCGTGCGGCCAATGATTTCTTGAATTCGACCTTTGCAAATTATCAGACGGCTGACGCGCGCAAAGCGCCGCTCGTGATGTACGCAGGCAATTCTATCAGCTCAAACTATTTGGCGGATCTCGTGGATTTCGTGGCTGACAAGGATTTCTCGGTCAATGTCATCTCAAAATCAGGCACAACAACAGAGCCAGCGATTGCCTTTCGTGTTTTTGAAGAGCTTTTAGTCAAAAAATACGGACGCGACGGCGCCAATAAGCGCATTTACGCAACGACTGACAAAGCAAAAGGTGCTGTCAAAGTTGGTGCTGACGCAAACGGCTGGGAAACTTTTGTGGTGCCAGATTCAGTCGGCGGCCGTTTCTCCGTATTGACGCCAGTTGGCCTTTTGCCAATCGCCGCAGCCGGTCATGACATTCAAAAATTGATGGACGGCGCAAACGCCGCGCGCAAAGAATACGTGAAAACGGACATTCGCGAAAACGACGCGTACGCGTATGCTGCGCTGCGCAACATTCTTTACCGCAAAGGCAAATTCTCAGAAATCTTGATTAACTACGAGCCATCGTTGCAATATTTCGCTGAGTGGTGGAAACAGCTCTCTGGCGAGTCGACAGGCAAAGACGGCAAGGGCATTTACCCAACGTCGGCTAACTTCTCGACAGACCTTCACTCGCTCGGTCAATGGATTCAAGAAGGCACGCGTACTGTTTTTGAAACAGCTGTCCGCGTCGAGAAACCGCGCAAAAATATTACGATTCCAATGATGGACGCCGACCTTGACGGTTTGGGCTACATTCAGGGCAAAGATGTGGATTATGTCAACAAACAAGCGTCTGATGGCGTCTTGCTTGCGCACACAGACGGCAATGTGCCAAATATGATTGTCACGCTTCCTGAGCAAGACGAATTCACGCTTGGTTACGCCATTTATTTCTTTGAACTTGCCATCTCAATCTCAGGCTACTTGAACGGCATCAATCCGTTCAACCAACCGGGCGTTGAGTCTTACAAACGCAACATGTTCGGCCTCCTTGGCAAACCGGGCTACGAGGAACTCACAGAAGAACTTCGCGGCCGCCTTTGATTGCTAAAATGAAACCGCTCTGAGCGGTTTTTTTATTTTAAAGCGCCTCGGAAGTGCTACAATAGAAAGCATGAAAACTTATTTTCAGCTGCATCCAACGATTCGTGTGCGCCTTATTATGGTGTTTTTTGGCGTGCTGTGTTCGTCGGCCGTCACGGGCTCAATGACGATTTATTATAATCATTACATGGGTGCTGGCGTGACAGGAATTTTGCTGATGATTTCGTCTGTTCTGGTGTTTGTTATTGGGCTGTGGGCGGGGCATTTGTCGGATTTGCGCGGGCGCAGGCCGCTCATGATTTTTGCGGATGTGCTCTCAGTTTCGGGCGCTGCGGTTGCAACGTTTGCCAATTCACCGCTACTCACGTCGCCGTGGCTAACCTATTTTGGCTTTTTGGTGTTTAATTTTGGCTACGGATTTTTCAATACGGCGTCGCAAGCGATGCTCGTTGATTTGACGAACTCGGAAAATCGGCGCGATGTCTACAGCATTCAATACTGGTTCATTAATTTTGGTTTTTTACTTGGTGCGGCGCTTTCTGGCTGGTTTTTCAGAGATTTTCTCTTTTGGCTGTTGCTCGTTTTGACGCTTGAAGAAGCGGTGAATTTGCTCGTGATGGTGGTCGCGATTCCTGAGAGTTTTAAGCCGGAGGCGCGCATGCAAAAGAAAGCGCCTGGCATTTTTCGCTCGTATCTCGCGGTATCAAAGGATTTGGCGTTCATGTATTATTTGCTGGCGTCGGTCGGGATTGCGATGATTTTCAATCAAATGAGCAATTATTTGCCGGTATATCTGGCAGATCATTTTCAGACGGCGCGCGTGCTGGGTTTCGAGATTTACGGGCAGCGCATGCTGTCAGTTGTTTTGATGATAAACACGGCGCTGATTGTCGTTTTCATGGGCTTTTCAAACAAGCTGACAAAAAATTGGACGCGAAAAACAGGGCTTACGGCAGGAATTTTCTTGAACGGCCTAGGTTTTGCGCTCGCTTTTCTCGGGAAAAATTTTGGGATGGAAGCGCTCGCTTCGGTGATTATGACCGTCGGGGAAATGATTTTGGTGCCTGTTTCGCAAGCCTTACGCGCTGATTTGATGGAGGGCGAAAAAGTGGGGACGTATCAGGGCGCATTTTCTGTGACGCAACCCGTCGCGAGCGTCCTCTCGGGCGGTCTTGTTTCGCTCTCTGGCGTGCTCGGAAATGTCGGTATGGCACTGATTCTTGGCGGCATCACATTTGCGGGAATTGCTGCGAGCGTGAAAGCTGTGACGTTGCATGAACGGCCCAAAATGCCTACAAGCAGCTGATTAAGGGAAATCACAGCATTTCGTGATAAAATAGACACATGCGAATTGTAGCTGGAAATTATGGCGGTAGGTCTCTTAAAACGCTGTCAGGGCGCGCTGTGACGCGGCCAACAACTGACAAAGTTCGTGGCGCGATTTTCAATATGCTGGGCGGATTTTTTGATGGCGGGCGCGTGCTCGATTTGTATGCGGGCAGCGGCGCGCTTGGCATCGAAGCTGTCAGCCGTGGCGCGGATTTTGCGGTGCTCGTTGACAAAGATCGTGGCGCGCAAGGCGTGATTCAGGAAAATCTTACGATGACGCGGGAAATGGAAAAATTTCAGCTGATGAAGTTGCCAGCTGACAAGGCGCTAAACCAGCTGACAGAGCCGTTTGCGCTCGTATTTTTAGATCCGCCGTATGCCAAAGAACAGATTGTCGCAGTGATTTTGCAGCTGACAGAGAAAAAAATGCTATCAGCTGGCGGAAAAATCATTTGTGAGACGGCAAAAGAAGTTGATTTGCCAGAGAAAATCGGGCATTTGGCGCTTCAAAAAGAAAAAATTTATGGGATAACGAAAGTGACGATTTATGGCTAAAATCGGTTTGTTTGTGGGCAGCTTTGACCCGCTGCACAATGGGCACGTGGACGTTTTGACCCGCGCAGCCACGCTTTTTGACACGTTGATTGTTGGCGTCGCTGACAATCCTGCAAAAAATGCACTTTTCACGCTTGACGCGCGCATTCAGCAGCTGACAGACACGCTCGCAGCTGATAATCTTCGCGTTGTGTCGTTTGACAGCGGGAAACTCACGGCGAAGCTCGCTGACGAAATGGGCGCGACGGCGCTTGTGCGGAGCGTCAGAAATGCAGCCGATCTTGAGCTTGAAAAGCGCCTAGCTTTTTATAATCGCCAGCTGACAGGCATCGAAACAGTCATTTTGCTCGCCAAACCCGAGCTTGAATTTGTCACGTCAACGCATATCAAAGAACTCGCGCGCTTTCACGGCGACATCACGCCGTATGTTCCAGCAGCGATTGCCCAAAAAATGAAAGAAATCTATGAAAACTAAGAGAAAATTCCCCAAATGGCTGAAAGTGACGCTCGTGATTGCCTTGCCGCTCCTAGCCGCCGCAATGTTGCTCTGGCCGCAGCCGTATTTCCTTGAAATGCCTGGAACCGCCGCGCCCGTTGCGCAAATGGTCAAGGTTTCAGGCAAATCAGATGCTGAAAAAGGCGATCTGTCGCTCACGACGGTTGAAATCACGCAGGCGAATTTTGCGATGATGCTGTGGGCGAAAACGCAGCCATTTGTCTCAGTCGAAACGGCGCAAAACATGTTGGGCGGCCTCTCAAATCAGCAATTTGACTTGGTCAATCAATTTTACATGCAGACGGCACAAAATGTGGCTGTCATAGAAGCGTTTAAAGCCGCAGGAAAACCGTACACGCTGAGCTATCAAGGCGTTTATGTGCTCCAAATCACAAATGATTCGACGTTCAAAGGTCAACTTGAAATTGCGGACACTATCACGTCGATCAACAAGGTGACGTTCAAAAGTTCCGCGGAAATGATCGCTTATGTCGAGAAGCAAAAAGTGGGCGCGCCCGTCGAGATTAAGGTGACGCGCATGTCTGGCGGCGTGCACAATTTCAGTGGGCATTATATCAAACTCTCAAACGGGAAAACAGGCATTGGCATTGGGCTGACGGACCACACAAACGTTGTGACTGAGCCAAAAGTCACGATTGACGCGGGGAATATCGGCGGTCCGTCGGCGGGCATGATGTTCACGCTTGAGATTTATCAGCAGCTGACAGGCAAAAATCTCACGCAAGGCCGTCATATTGCGGGCACTGGCACGATTGAAGAAGACGGTAGCATCGGGCAAATCGGCGGCGTGGATAAAAAAGTGGCCACAGCAAGTAAAGCTGGCGCGACTGTGTTTCTCGCCCCTGACTCAGGCAATAAAAACCCAGATGAGAATAATTATCTTGCCGCTGTCGCAGCCGCCAAAAAAGCGCACACTAGCATGAAAATAATTCCCGTCAAAACGCTCCAAGACGCGCTTTCCTACCTTGAAAAATAAAAGTCTTGAGCTTGACAAAGCACGCATTTTTTGGTAAACTGAAAAGGTTGTCAGCTCTGACAATAATTTTACAATCTGACAAGACTGTGCAGCAGTGCTAACCAAGTCGCTGCGCGGGTTGACAGCCAGATGAAGAACAAAACTAAAGGAGAATTACTATGCCAGTAATCGCAATGAAACAACTCCTCGAAGCGGGTGTGCACTTCGGTCACCAAACGCGTCGTTGGAACCCTAAAATGAAACCATTTATCTTCACAGAACGCAATGGCATTCACGTCATTGACTTGCAAAAAACCGCTAAAATGGTTGATGCAGCGCACGAATATGTGAAGAATGCAGCCGCAAATGGCGCTATTGTCCTCTTTGTCGGCACGAAAAAACAAGCATCTGAAGCAATCAAAGAAGAAGCTGAGCGCGCAGGCCAATACTACATCAATAGCCGTTGGCTTGGTGGCACGCTGA
Source organism: Streptococcaceae bacterium (assembly GCA_031254115.1). Taxonomy (GTDB): domain Bacteria; phylum Bacillota; class Bacilli; order Lactobacillales; family Streptococcaceae; genus Lactovum. The sequence goes on along the minus strand of JAIRUZ010000017.1, from coordinate 3,556 downwards.
CAAACTGGCAGACCATTCAAAAACGTATTCAACGTCTTAAAAATATCAACAAGATGGAAATTGACGGCACGTTTGACGTTTTGCCTAAGAAAGAAGTCGTACTTTTGAACAAAGAGCGCGCACGTCTTGAAAAATTCCTTGGCGGTATTCAAGATATGCCACGCATTCCTGATGTCATGTATGTTGTGGACCCACACGATGAGCAAATCGCGGTTAAAGAAGCGAAAACGCTCGGCATTCCAGTCGTTGCGATGGTTGACACAAACGCGGATCCAGATCCGATTGATGTGATTATTCCTGCCAATGACGACGCAATTCGCGCCGTGAAATTGATTACAGCGATGGTTGCTGACGCAATTATCGAAGGCCGTCAGGGCGAAGATGCCGCAGGCAGCGCAGAAGCTAATGCTGAAGAAGTTTCTGAGCCAGCAACTGAGACATCACTTGAAGAGCTCGTCAACGTCGTTGAAGGCGGAAATAAAGACTAAAAACGTGTTTCTAAAGTATGCGAAAAGCAGCGCTTTGAAACAATTCAATAATAGGCGAGGCGCCCGCCTCGCCTTTCGTATCGCTAGCATTTGCTAGCATTATAGAAAGTGAGAAATCATGGAAATTACAGCAAAAATGGTCAAAGAGCTGCGCGAGAAATCTGGCGCAGGTGTCATGGACGCAAAGCGCGCGCTCGTTGAAGCGGGCGGCGACATGGAAAAAGCAATTGAGGCGCTTCACGAAAAAGGAATCGCAAAAGCAGAGAAAAAAGCGGATCGTATTGCGGCTGAAGGCTTGACAGGCGCGTTTGTTGATGGAAATGTTGCAGCGCTCATCGAAATCAATTCTGAAACAGATTTCGTTGCGAAAAATCAACAATTTATTGATTTGGTCAACGAGACGGCAGAAGTCATCGCAAAAGGCAAGCCAAGTGACAACGCAGCTGCGCTCGCGTTGACAAATACGGCGGGCGAAACGCTTGAGGCGGCATTTATGCAAGCCACGGCGACAATTGGCGAAAAAATCAGCTTCCGCCGTTTTGCCGTTCTGGAGAAGACGGATGTGCAGCATTTTGGTGTTTATCTTCACAATGGCGGCCGTATCGGTGCGATTTCTGTGCTTGACGGCGCAGACGAAGCCATTGCAAAATTCATCTCGATGCAAGTCGCATCGATGAATCCGCAAGTTTTGTCGCACGAAGATTTGGACGCGAACTTCATTCACGAAGAACTTGCGCACCTCAACCACCGTATCGAAGAAGACAACGAAGCGGGCGCAATGGTGGGTCGCGAAGCGAAGCCACTTCTCAAATACGGCTCGCACAAACAATTGACACCTGAAATCTTGGCGGCTGCAGAAGAAGCCATCAAAGAAGAACTCAAAGCCGAAGGTAAGCCAGAAAAAATCTGGGACAAGATTCTGCCAGGCAAATTGCACCGCTTTATCCTCGATAACACAAAAGTCGACCAAGAATATACGCTTTTGGCGCAGCTTTACATCATGGACGATGCCATTACCGTTGAGAAATTCCTCGAGACAAAAGGCGCTAAAGTAGTTTCTTTTGTCCGTTTTGAAGTTGGTGAAGGCATTGAGAAGAAAGTGGACGATTTTGCAGCCGAAGTCGCCGCTCAACAAGCTGCCGCAGCTGGAAAATAAAAAAAATGCCCGCGGGCGTTTTTTTATTCACCGATGAGCGTGTTGAGGAGTTGCGCCATGACGCGCGGCGTTTCGCGTTTTTTCTTGGTGAGCCAGGCTTGCGTGACGCCAAAAATCGCGTGCGCGTAATACGTGGTGCCGTATTCTTCACTCAAAGCGCCGACTAACCGGTGCCCTTCGGGAATAATTTTTCGCGCGAGAAGGCCTTTGAGCTGCTGCAACATGAATTGATGAATGATTTTGGAGCCATTTTCGGAGAGAAGCGCCGCGTAAATCGGGTTTTGGGCAAGAAATTCGTAGGTTTCAAGAATCGTCGCGTGAAAATCGGCATTCGACTTGTCAAAAATATATTCAATCGTCGAGAAAAGCGTGCGCTGATAGGCCTCGATAAGCTCATATTTATCTTGATAGTGTGTGTAAAAACTCGAACGCGAAATTTGAGCGACTTCGACGAGCTCAGTGGTTGAAATTTCCTCAAAAGGTTTCTCGCGCATGAGCTGTGTCATGGCGTCCCGCAAGCGATTGCGGGTTTTTTCTTTGCGTGAATCTAAAGCCATATTGTTCTCCTTAGTGTATTCGTTTAGACGAAAATGACAAAATGTCCAAAAAATAGGATAAAAAACTTGCTATTTCCTGAAAAGAGGCTATAATCATTATATACTATTTTAGACAGGGTGTCAAATGAATGATAAAGAATGAATGGAAATTAATTGCAAAAAATAAATTTTTGTGGCTCGTGATGCTGGCGCTGGTATTGATTCCAGTCCTTTATAATGTGATTTTCTTGAGTTCGCTGTGGGATCCGTATGGAAAAATTCAGGATCTACCAGTCGCTGTCGTAAATGAAGACAAATCGGCTACTTTGAACGGCAAGAAAGTCACGCTAGGCGCGGATTTGTCAGAAAATCTGAAGAAATCTAAAACGCTTGATTATTCCTTTGTCAGCGCTGACAAGGCGAAAAATGGGCTCGCTGACGGGCGCTATTATATGGTCGTCACGTTTCCTGAGGATTTATCGTCAAGCGCAAGCTCAATTATGGACAAAACGCCTAAAAAAGCGACGATTCGTTATGAAACGTCAAAAGGGCACAATTTTATTTCGTCGAAAATGTCCGAGAGTGCCATGGAAAAGCTGCAATTGTCTGTCACACAAGATATTACAAAACAGTACGCGACGACAATTTTTGATAATCTGTCCAATTTGAAGACGGGAATGGCGACGGCTGCTGACGGCGCAGGGAAATTGGCTACGGGTTCAAGCCAAGCAAAATCAGGCTCGGCGCAGCTTTCATCAGGGCTGACAACGGCAGCGTCTAGCATGCTGACCTTCACAAATGGCGCAAAACAGCTTTCGTCAGGGCTGACAGACTATACAAACGGCGTCGCGACCTTAGGACAGGGCACGCAGCAATTGTCGTCGGGTGGCGCGCAATTGACGACGGGGGCTGAAAAATTAGCACAAGGTGTGCAGCAATTGAGCGACGCAACGACCTTGTCAGACGCCGAAAAAACGCAACTCGCGCAGCTTTCATCAGGGCTGACCGCTTTTAATGACGGCATACAAAACGGCTCGGGAAATGCCGCACAACTGACCGCACTTTTGAGCGATATGGCCGCCAATGCGCAAGCTATATTGAGTGCAGAGGCCGCACAAACACAGGCCGTGCACGCGACAAGCGCTTATCAATCTTTGACGGCACCGCAGCAGTCTGAAATTGATACCGCGCTCACGCAGAATTCGGGAGCTGCATCCGCTCAGAAAATTTTACAAGATGTCCAAAATCTTTCGGCAGCGCTGACAACGCTTCAAACAAATCAGACGCAGCTCCAGCAATCGGCCGCTCAACTGTTGCCAGCAGCGAATACAGCGCTCGGGAATTTGTCAACGGGCCTCGCGAGTGCGCACACAGCG
>JAIRUZ010000066.1 GCA_031254115.1 Streptococcaceae bacterium | reverse complement strand
GCGGACGGCGTGCGTTTCATCGCAGGCGCTGGTGCTTTTATCTGCAACGAATGTATTGAAAATTCTCTTCAAATTTTGATGCAACAGATGCAAGAGGAAGAAAATGCGACGCTTGCACCGCTTGAGGTCAAAAAACCTAAAGAAATCATGGCGTTGCTTGACGAATTTGTCATCGGACAAACGGCCGCGAAAAAAGCGCTGTCTGTGGCGGTTTACAACCATTACAAGCGGATTAATTTTCAAAATGCAAATCCGGATGCCGTCGAGCTGCAAAAATCAAATATTCTCATGATTGGCTCGACTGGCTCAGGAAAAACATATCTCGCGCAGACGCTAGCGAAAATTCTCAATGTGCCGTTTGCCATTGCGGACGCGACGAGCTTGACGGAAGCAGGTTATGTCGGCGAAGATGTCGAAAATATTCTCTTGAAACTCATGCAGGCCGCAGATTTCAACATTCCAGCAGCTGAGCGCGGGATTATTTACATTGACGAAATCGATAAAATCGCGAAAAAATCTGAAAATGTTTCCATAACACGTGATGTATCTGGCGAAGGCGTTCAGCAAGCACTGCTGAAGATTATCGAGGGTACTGTGGCAAGCGTGCCGCCGCAAGGCGGGCGCAAGCATCCGAATCAAGAAATGATTCAGATTGACACGAAAAATATTTTATTTATCGTCGGCGGCGCATTTGATGGCATCGAAGAGATTGTCAAAGAGCGGCTGGGCGAGAAAATTATTGGCTTTGGCGCGAATAACAAAGCGATTTCAGAGAACGAAAGCTACATGCAGGAAATCGTTGCTGAGGACATTCAGAAATTTGGCTTAATTCCAGAGTTTATTGGCCGCCTGCCAGTCGTTGCAGCACTTGAAACGCTGACAGAAGAGGACTTGATTCATATTCTCGCTGAGCCTAAAAATGCGCTCACAAAGCAATATCAGCAGCTTTTGCGCTATGACAATGTGGCTCTCGAATTTGAGAAAGGCGCGCTGCGTGCGATTGCTGAAAAAGCACTTGCGCGAAAAACGGGCGCGCGCGGTCTTCGCAGCATCATTGAAGAAACGATGATGGACGTGATGTTTGAGGTGCCCTCGATGAAAAATATTGAGAAGGTCGTACTCACAAAAGAAGCCGTGACTGGCGAGTCGGGGCCTCTCATGGTTGAGAAAAATCAGGCATCCACGCACTGATTTTTTCTTTTTTAAGGTATAATAACTATATGAATTTACAGAATATTACATTGACTATCTCGGCGGCAAGCGAGAAGCAGTGGCCGACTGGCGAATTGCCTGAAATCGCGCTTGCAGGGCGCTCAAATGTGGGCAAATCGAGTTTTATTAACACACTTTTGAATCGTAAAAATTTTGCGCGAACGTCGGGGCAGCCAGGGAAAACGCAATTGTTGAATTTTTATAATATCGACGAGCAAGCGCATTTTGTGGACGTTCCGGGCTATGGCTATGCGAAAGTGTCAAAGCGCGAGCGCGAAAAATGGGGCGCGATGATTGAGGATTATCTCACGAAGCGTCAGAATTTGCGTGCAGTGGTCTCGCTCATGGATGCGCGCCATGAGCCGTCCGAGGACGACAAGCTGATGTACACATTTTTGAAATATTATGAGATTCCTGTTATTTTAGTGGCAACAAAGGCAGATAAAATTGCGCGCGGCAAGTGGAATCAAACAGAAAGTGTGATAAAAAAGGCCGTCAAATTTGACAGCCGCGACGATTTTGTGATTTTTAGCAGCGTTGACAAAACGGGGCTTGACGCGGCTTGGGAAGCAATAGAGAAATTTTTATGAAGAAATCAGTCCTTCTTTTAATTGCATTTTTGGGCTTATTGACTTTTTCGGCCTGCACATCTGGCGCGCCGACAAGTAGCTCCTCATCAAGTTCTGACAGCTCTTCAACAAGCGCTGTCAGTTCATCGCAAAATGCAAGCAGCACGCCAAGCTCGAGCCAGTCAAGTGCTGTCAGCGCTGACAGGATTTTGCAGAAGCTTATCACGCTGACAAACGCGCGCTCAGCGGGCGACAACAAAAATTATTACTGGGAAAATGGGAAAGCGCGGCTGACAGGATTTGAAGCGCTCAAAGCGGGCTCATTTTTGTTCCAGCAAGATGCACAGGGGCGCTCTGGCGTTGCGCGCGCCATCTTGACATATTCGGAATTTGAAGCGTCAAAAGGCGCGCGTCAAGGCACACCGCTCAATCCGCCTCATTGGCCTAAAAACAAAATGACAACGATTCACTTTGCGCTGACAGGAAAAAGTTATCACGGCTATCTGTACAACCGCAGCCACTCGATTGCTGACAGCCTGCTCGGCAGCAAATCTTACACGAGCGCCTATAATTTTACAACTGGTACGCGTTCTCAAAATGTTGGCGCGAATCAAAATGGCGGCATGCGCGCAGCAGAAGAGCTCGCCGAGAATTATTGGAAGTCGAATCCCAATTCAAACGCGACGATTTCTTACGAGACAACGCCGCTCTATTCGGGCTCTGAAACGATTCCGCGCGGCTCTATCGTGGACGAAAAGTCATCTGACGGCGCACTTAACAGCGAAATTGTCGTGATTAACGATGCAGAAGGCATCAGCATTGATTACACCGCGGGAACTTTTCATTAAAATCTGTCAGCGCTGACAGATTTTTTTGAATGAATATTTTCGCGAAAATATGGTAAACTTAATAGAGAAATTTGATGAGTTTTACATAATTCTTGTGTAAATTTAGAAGAGGCAATATTATTTTGATCGTATTAGCAGGGACAATCGGCGCCGGAAAATCAAGCTTGGCAAAAGCTTTGGGTGAGCATCTCGGAACAGACGTATTTTACGAGGCAGTGGATAACAATCCGGTGCTTGATTTGTATTATCAAGACCCTAAAAAATACGCCTTTTTGCTACAAATTTATTTTTTGAACAAGCGTTTTGAGTCAATCAAATTGGCTTACAAAGCGGATAATAATGTGCTCGATCGCTCGATTTTTGAAGATGAACTTTTTTTGACGTTGAATTACAAAAATGGCAATGTCACGCAAACCGAGCTCGAAATTTACAAAGAATTGCTCGCCAATATGCTTGAAGAGCTCGAAGGCATGCCCAAAAAAGCGCCTGATTTGCTTGTGTATATCGATGTTTCGTTTGACACAATGCTCAGCCGGATTTCCAGACGCGGCCGAAGCTTCGAGCAAGTTGAGACGGCGCCTGAGCTGGTTGATTATTACCGACAAGTTCACGGCGAATACCCGAGCTGGTTTGAAAATTACAATGCGTCGCCAAAAATCCGCGTGGACGGCGATCTTTACGACTTTGTCAATTATCCAGGCGATTTGAGTGCCGTTTTCGGTGAAATTGACAATGAATTAAAACGCCTAGGACTCCTATAAACGCCGACAATCGCTTCTAACCAAGCGTTTTTTTATTTATAGCGCCATCTCCGATTTTTTGATAATTTCATAATCGCGCGGTGTGCTATAATAAATGTATGGATTTAAAGAGTGAGTTTCAAAAATTTCCGGTTAAATTTGATGCGCCGCTGTCGGCGTACACGTTTACGGAAGTGGGCGGGCCGGCGGATGTTTTGGCGCAGCCGCACAATTTGGAGGAGTTAAAAGATCTTCTGAAAGTGGCGCGCGACACGCATACGCCAGTCACGATTTTGGGCAATGCGAGCAATTTGATCGTGCGCGATGGTGGTATTCGTGGCTTGGTGATTTTGCTTACAAAAATGACGGCGCTGACAATTGACGGCAATCGCGTAGCCGCTGCCGCAGGTTGTGAGCTGAAAGCGGTAACTGATGCTGCGGCCGCGCAAGCGCTGACAGGATTTGAATTTGCCTGCGGCATTCCTGGCTCCGTTGGCGGTGCTGTTTACATGAACGCAGGCGCATACGGCGGCGAAATTCGAGAGATTTTTCACTCGGCGACTGTCATGACAGCTGCCGGCGTGCTCAAAAAACTTTACCGTGCCGAGATGGGCTTTGGCTACCGAAAATCAGTGATTCAGACGACGCATGACGTGATTTTATCGGCAACTTTTGAGCTGAAAACGGGCAATCATGACGCGATTACAGCGAAAATGGACGAGCTTATGGCGCAACGTCGGGCGAAGCAACCGCTGGAATATCCAAGCTGCGGCTCTGTTTTCAAGCGGCCAGAAGGGCATTTTGCGGGGCAATTGATTATGGAGGCGGGCTGTCAAGGCCACCGAATTGGCGGCGTCGAGGTTTCCACGAAGCACGCAGGCTTTATGGTCAACGTCGCGCACGGGACAGCGCAGGACTACGAAACGCTGATTGCGTGGGTAATTGACAAGGTGCGCGCGCATTCTGGCATCACGCTTGAGACCGAAGTTCGGATTATCGGAGAGAAATGAGGCAGTTGTGGATTTAAAATTAAAAGGAAAATTGGCGCTCGTGACGGGCTCCACAAAAGGAATCGGCCGCGCAATCACAGAAGTGCTCGCGCGTGAAGGTGCCGATGTGATTATCAGCGGGCGAAACGCCGCAGAAGTCACGCAGATTGCACAGGAAATGGCGAAAAAATATGCCGTTCAAACGTACGAAGCTGCCTTTGACTTGGCTGACGAAAATGCGCGCGCAGCGCTGTTTGAGCAGTTTCCAAAAGTTGATATTTTGGTCAATAATGCAGCCATTTACGCAGAGAAAAAGCTGTCAGCGCTGACAGAAGCTGATTTCACGCATTATCTTGCGGTCAATTCGCTGTCAGCCGTCGCGCTTTCACAATATTATCTGCCAAAAATGCTGTCAGCTAACAATGATGGACGTATTATTTTTATTGCGTCAGAAGCGGCGATTCAGCCGCCAGCTGATATGGCGCATTATAGCGCGACGAAAGCTTTTAACTTAAATATCGCGAAGTCATTTGCACAGGAAACCAAAGGCACGCGCGTCACGGTCAACACGGTCATGCCTGGCCCCACGGCGACTGAAGGCGTGGCGGCAATGCTAGCTGACACCTTACCAGATGTAGCGCTTGAGGCACGTGAGCAGATTTATATGGCTGAAAATCGGCCTTTATCAACGATTCAGCGCTTTATTCGTCCTGAAGAAATCGGGGATTTTGTGGCATTTGTCGCAAGCCCGCTCGCAGGCGCTTTCTCAGGCGAAGCCCTGCGAATGGACGGTGGCATGGTTCCTACTATGTTTTGACAACGTAATTGAATTTATGTAAAGTCATTAAAATAAAATTCCGATCGGCGCCACGTCTGAACGGAATTTTTATTTTATCTAAGCTTTCGAGCTCACGCGGCTTCCTTTTTTGGTTTTATAATGAAATAAAGCGGCAAGCCAATTAGCGTGACACCAAGACCAATGAGGCTGAGTTTTGGGTCATTGATGAGCTCCATACCGATGATAAACAAGCCACCAAGAATCGCGATTGCCGGAACAAACGGATAAAGCGGCACTTTGTAAGGGCGTTTAAGCTCGGGCTCTTTCTTTCTCAAAATGTAAACAGCGATAAATACCAGCGTGTAGAAGAGCCAAATTACGAAAATGAGCATGTTCGTCAGCATGTCAAACGCATCTTTTGAAAATGATGTGAGCGCAAGCATGAGAAGCGCCAGCGCGAGCTCGAGAAGTCCTGCATTGACAGGCACGCCCGTTTTTGAAAGCTTTGCAAACGTTTTGGAAAAGGGGAAGAGAGCTTCTTGCGCGAGTGCGTAAGGTTGGCGCATGCCAGTAAAAGTATAACTATTAATCACGCCATAAACAGAAATCATAATGCCGATTGTGACAAATTTGCCGCCCATTGAGCCCAGCAATTTTTCTGCGATTTGGTTGACAGCCGCTTGATTACCAGCGATTTGGCTGATTGGCATGAAACGCAAATAAACGAAATTAATCACGACGTAAATCGCCATGATGAGCAAAATACCGCCGACAATGGCACGCGGAAGATGTTTGGCAGGATTTTTCATTTCACCCGCGACATTGCCAATATAAATCCAGCCATTGTACGCGTAAATAGTCGCAATAAGCCCCGCACCGAGCGCCGGCCAAAAACTCAAGTCGTGGCCGACGGTGACAGGAAAAAGAGAAACAGTCGCGCCACCTGAATGAAACAGACCCGCGATGATGATGCCAAGAAGTGGAATGAGCTTCAAAATAAATGCGCCAGACTGAATGACAGTGCCGACTTTGGAACCGAGAAAATTAAGCGCGGCGGTCACAATGGCGGTTATCATCGCAATCGGTACCACATAAGCAACAGGCAGCCCAAATAAATTGATACATTGCGTCGCAAAAGCAATCGAGAGTGCCGCAACATCGGCAGGAAAATAAATGACAATTTGCGCCCAACCCAAGAGAAATGCAGCGCCTTTTCCGTAACCGCGCTCAATATAACGCAACATGCCGCCTGTTTCTGGAATAGCTGCGGCGATTTCAGCCCCTGTCAAAGCAGCGCAGACGCTGAGAATGCCACCAAGCACCCAAACGAGCATGAACATGGACTGTGATTGAGACGTTTTTGCAATGGTTGCCGCCTTGAAAAAGACGCCAGAGCCGATTACACCGCCGACAACGAGGGAAAGGGCTGGAAAAAAACCGATTGTTTTCTTGAGTTCCTGATTTTCCATGAAAAAATTCTCCTTAATTAAGGAGAATTATAGCACAATTTATCTGAAAATACTGATTTATTTCACAAACATGGCGTCACCAAATGAGAAGAAACGATAATGTTCGGAAATCGCGTGGTTGTACGCGTCAAGAATGAAATCGCGTCCTGCAAAACTCGCGACGAGCATGACGAGCGTAGATTTTGGGAGATGAAAATTGGTGTTGAACGCGTCAACAACTTTCCAGTTGTAGCCTGGCTTGATGAAAATATCGGTCCAGCCGCTATCGGCTTGAATGTCGCCGTCAAATTTGGTACCAATTGTCTCAAGTGTACGAATTGACGTGGTGCCAGAGGCGATGATGCGTCCGCCAGCCGCTTTGACAGCGCGGAGTTTGGCCGCGGCTTCCTCAGAAAGTTGATAAAATTCGCTATGCATGTGATGCTCATCAACATTGTCAACGCTGACAGGTCTGAAAGTCCCAAGCCCCACGTGAAGCGTGAGCTCAACGATGTGAACGCCTTTTTTGCGTATGGCTGCGAGAAGCTCGGGCGTGTAATGAAGACCCGCAGTAGGAGCGGCGGCCGAGCCGTTGACCTTGGCATAAACCGTCTGATAACGCTCAGGATCTTCGAGCTTTTCGTGGATATAAGGCGGCAACGGCATCTCGCCGAGCGCCTCGAGCACCTCGAGGAAAATGCCCTCATAGGAAAACTCGACGATACGCCCACCATGCTCTAAGTCTTCGATGACGGTTGCGCTCAAACGGCCATCACCAAAGCTTAGAACTTGCCCAACTTTCATTTTTCGCGCGGGCTTGGCAAGGGTTTCCCAGCGATTTTCACCCTTATCTTTGAGCAAGAGAAGCTCGACATGGCCGCCCGTCGGGCGCTCGCCGTAAAGTCTTGCGGGCAGCACGCGTGTGTTGTTTAGCACAAGAGCATCTCCAGGGTTAAATTCATCTAAAATGTCAGTGAAATGTTTGTCAGTCATCGTTTGTGTGTGTTTGTCAAGAACGAGCAGCCGTGACGTGTCGCGCTTTTCGAGCGGCGTTTGTGCAATTAATTCCTCGGGCAGCTCGAAATCAAAATCGTTAATATTCATGAAACGATTATAACACTTTTTTCTTGACAAAAAATTTTCATCTGTTATAATTGGTCTATACCGATTTGAAGAATAAGGAAATGGAGAAAACAGATGAAAATTGTTACGGTTAAAAATCAGATTGAGGGCGGGAAAGTCGCATTTGAGGCACTGAAAGCGGCACTGGCTGACGGCGCAAAAACGCTGGGACTTGCGACGGGCTCAACGCCGCTCGCATTTTATGACGCGGTTGTCAGCTCGGATTTGGATCTGTCAGCGCTGACAAGTATTAATCTTGACGAATATGTCGGGCTTGATGGCGCTGACGCGCAATCGTATCGGCATTTTATGGCGGTTCATCTGTTTGACAAAAAGCCTTTTAAGGAAAATTTCTTGCCGAACGGAAAAGCGGCTGATTTGTCAGCTGAGACGGCGCATTATGATGCAATTATTGCAGCGCATCCGATTGATTTTCAGATTTTGGGCATTGGGCAAAATGGCCACATCGGCTTCAACGAGCCTGGAACAAGCTTTGACGTGACGACGCATGTCGTTGATTTGGCGGAAAGTACGATTAAAGCGAATGCGCGCTTTTTTGAAGACGAGTCGCAAGTTCCAAAACAAGCGATTTCCATGGGCATTGCGTCTATTATGAAGTCCAAACAGCTTGTGCTCATGGCGTTTGGCAAAGAAAAAGCCGAGGCGCTCAAGGGAATGATTGAAGGCGAAATCACAGAAGAGCTGCCAGCGTCTATTCTCCAAAAGCATGAAAATGTGCTTGTCATCGCTGACAGCGAGTCTGCAAGCTTGCTAAATCAGTGAAACTGTGCTATACTGACTTGTCAGAAATGACAAGTTTTTTGATTGGAAGAAATTAATGAAGAAAAAAATGTGTCAGTCCTGCGGCATGCCGCTTGAAACGGCTGAAGATTACGGAACTGAAAAAAACGGCGCGGCGTCAGCTGACTATTGTCAGCATTGCTATCAAGAAGGCGAATGGGTTGAGCCTGACATGACGCTTGCAGAAGTGATTAAAAAAGGGCATGAAGCGATTGATGCGATGCAGGTGAATCGTTTTAAGCGCGCGCTGATGAAAAAAGGGTGCAGCATGATGATGCCGAAACTCAAACGCTGGGCGAACGTATAAAAACGCCAAAGGTCTAAAAACGTGCGTGTCAAATTTGGCACGCTTTTTTGTTATACTAAATACATGCAAAAAACATATATTAACGTGATTGGCGCGGGGCTCGCGGGTTCTGAGGCGGCTTGGCAAATTGCAAAACGCGGCATTCCTGTGCGTCTCTATGAGCTTCGTGGCTCTGGCAAGTCAACGCCGCAACATACGACGGACAAATTTGCCGAACTTGTGTGCTCAAATTCGCTACGCAGCAATGCGCTGACAAACGCGGTTGGGCTCTTGAAAGAAGAAATGCGCCAGCTTGATTCATTGATTATGCGAGCGGCCGCGGCGACAGAAGTGCCAGCAGGCGGTGCGCAGGCGGTTGATCGCGCAGCCTTCCCCGAATTTGTGACACAAAAAATCAGCGAGAATCCGCTGATTACGGTCATTCGCGAAGAACTGACAGAAATTCCTGGCGATGCGCTGACAGTCATTGCGACGGGGCCCTTGACGTCTGACGCGCTCGCTGAAAAGATTCACGCGCTCAACGGCGGCGACGGTTTTTATTTTTACGATGCGGCGGCGCCGATTGTTGACATAAATTCGGTGGATCGCTCAAAAGTGTATCTAAAATCGCGCTATGACAAGGGCGAAGCGGCGTATATCAACTGTCCGATGACCAAGCAAGAATTTCTTGCTTTTCAAGAGGCCTTGATTCACGCAGAAGAAGCACCCTATGAAACATTTGAGCCGATGAAAGTCTTCGAGGGCTGCATGCCGATTGAGGAAATGGCAAAACGTGGCTGGAAAACGATGTTGTTTGGCCCGATGAAACCTGTTGGCCTAGAATATCCAGAGGATTTCACAGGGCCGCGCGATGGAGATTTCAAAACGCCGTATGCCGTGGTGCAGTTGCGTCAGGACAATGCGGCAGCTTCATTGTACAATCTTGTGGGCTTTCAGACGCATCTCAAATGGGGTGAGCAAAAGCGCGTCTTTCAGATGATTCCAGGGCTTGAAAATGCTGAGTTCGTGCGCTACGGCGTGATGCACCGCAATTCGTACATGGATTCGCCAAATTTATTGACGCAGACTTTCCGCTCGCAAAAGCAGGAAAATCTATTCTTTGCCGGCCAAATGACGGGCGTTGAAGGTTATGTGGAATCAGCCGCAAGTGGCCTTGTCGCTGGAGTCAATGCCGCGCGCGCTTTCAAGAATGAAGAAGAAGTCATTTTTCCGCAAACGACGGCGATTGGCAGCTTGCCGTATTATATCACGCACGCTGACAGCAAGCATTTTCAGCCGATGAATGTGACTTTTGGTATTATGGCGCCACTTGAAGGCGCGCGCATTCGTGACAAAAAAGAGCGGTATACAAAAGTTGCTGAGCGCGCTCTGTCAGCGCTGACAGAAATTGTGGCAACTAAAAAAGTGTAACAAAAAACTGGAAGTGCTCCAGTTTTTTCATTTATTTTAGTTTTTGAAGTCAGCGGCGTATTCAGGGAATTTTTCTTCAACGATTTTCTTGAGTTGGTTGGCAGATGCTTGAAACTTTTGAAGTTCTGCGTCATTCAATGGAATGTGAATTGGGTTCAGAACGCCATTTGCGCCGACAACCGCAGGCTGACCGATGTAGCAGTCAGACACGCCGTATTGGCCTTCTTGGAAGACGGAAACAGGAAGAACGGCATTTTCATCGTCCAAAATCGCTTTGGTAATACGTGCGAGCGCAACAGCGATGCCGTAGAAAGTCGCACCTTTTTTCTCGATAATGCTGTAAGCCGCATCACGCACGCCCGTGAAGAGTTCCAAAATGTCAGAATCATCAAGGTATTGATTTTCAAGGAACCATTGTTCAAGTTTCACGCCAGCAACGTTCGCATGTGACCAGACAGCAAACTCAGAATCGCCGTGCTCGCCCATGATATAAGCGTGGACAGAACGTGCATCAACATTGAGCTTTTCAGCGAGCGCCTGACGAAAACGCGCAGTGTCAAGTGAGGTGCCAGAGCCGATGACGCGATTTTTAGGGAAACCTGAAAATTTCCAAGTGGCATAAGTCAAGATGTCAACTGGGTTTGCGGCAACGAGGAAAATACCCTTGAAGCCAGACGCAACGACTTGTGTAACGATAGATTTATTAATCGCAAGATTTTTTCCGACAAGATCAAGACGCGTCTCGCCTGGTTTTTGAGGCGCACCAGCCGTGATGACAACGAGATCAGCATCCGCACAATCAGCATAAGTGGCTGCGTAGATTTTCTTTGGAGACGTGAATGCCAGCGCGTGGCTGAGATCTTCGGCATCGCCCTCCGCTTTTTTGAAAAGCTGCGGAATCTCGATAATTCCGAGTTCCTGTGCAATTCCTTGATTGACAAGCGCGAATGCGTAGCTAGAGCCCACGGCGCCATCGCCAACGAGCATGACTTTTTTGTTCTTTTCAGACATGATGATTAGAAAACCTTTCAAGTTTTAATAACTCATTATAACATTTTTAAGCTAAGTCTGGGTTTTCGGAAAAAGTAGCGTGAAAAGAAAAACTAGAGCTTTCTTTTTTTGATGGTTTCGGCATCGGGTGTCACGCGAATTGTTTTTTCACGCTCGTAGGTGACAAAGCCAGGCGCAGTCCCTGTCGGCTTATGCAGCTTTTTGACGTCAAGCACATCGACTTGCACAAGATGACTGTCGCGTTGCTTGCTGAAATAAGCCGCGAGCTCGCCCGCAAATGTAATGTCGGCATCTGACGGAGCTTCATTTTGCGTGAGCAAGACGTGCGCGGACGGCTGATCCTTGACGTGAAACCAAAGATCGCCGCGCCGACTGAGTTTGAAGCTGACTTGCTCGTTTTGCAAATTATTTTTTCCGACGAGAATAAGCGAGCCGTCAGGCGCCTGATATTTCTCCGGCGGCAGCGCTTTGTGTTTTTTATTGCGGTATTTTTGCTTGATATAGCCTGTTTCGATTAATTCTTCACGAATATCGGCAATTTCAGTCACGTCAGCTGTTGCAAGAGCTGATTCGACTGATTCGAGGTACGCGATGCTCTGACGCGTTTTTTCACTCTCACCCGTCAGAAATTTGACGGCCTGTTTCAACTTTTGGTAGCGATGGAAATAGCGTTGCGCGTTTTGCGCCGGCGTGCGCGTCACATCAAGTGCAATTTCAAGCGGTTCGTTTGTGTAATAATTATCAAGCGTGACAAACGACTGATTGTTTGGGACTTGGGAAATATAAGCATTTAGCAGTTCGCCTTTTTGCCGAAAAATTTCAGCGTTGTCAGTCGCCGCAAGCTCGCGCTCTTGCTTTTTGAGCTTGTCACGCGACTTTTTGAGCTCATTTTGCACTTTGCGAATGACTTCGGCGGCAACTTGCTTGACGCGGTCACGCTCGGCTTTGTCACGGTAATAATAATCAAGCAGAGCCGATAAGGTTTCAAATTTGATACAATTGTCGCTCAAAAGAAGCGCGCTGAATGTGTCATTGACATAATTGCTGGGGAAAACATGCGCGAGTTTTTCCTGAAAATCAGGCACTGTCAGCTGTTCCAAAACCCGCCAGCTGTCAGTTCCCACGCCCTGAAACTTCTTGCCCATTTGCAAATGCTCAAAAATTGTTTCTTGCGACGCGGTAAACGGATTGCTCAAATTTGACGCGGGCGGCGCGATATAATCGGCACCAGGAAGCAGCGTGCGGTATTGATTTTGTGAAAAGCCGACGTGCTTGATACTCTCGATTATTTTGCCCGTCGCGCGGTCAATCAGCAAAATATTGCTGTGTTTGCCCATGATTTCAACCACGAGCTGAATCTTCATTTCATCGCCAATTTCATCTTTCGAGCGAATCGCCAGCTGTAAAATCCGGTCATTTTCAACCTGAGAAATCCGCTCAATAATCGCGCCAGATAAATATTTGCGCAAGGTCATGACAAAAGTGCCCGCATTTTGCGTTTTGGGAAGCTCGGTTTTCGTCAGCTGAACGCGCCCAAATTGCGGATGCGCCGAGAGAAGCAGCTTGTGTGTCGTGCCTGCTGCGCGCACTGACAGAACCAATTCCTCCGCGAACGGCTGATTGATTTTCTGGATGCGCCCGCCAGCTAAAACTTGCAGCTCGGCCGTCATATAATGCAAAAAAATTCCGTCAAAACTCATAATACAGCTATTTTAACACAAATCGGTGCACCTACGCCGACAATTTTTTTACTTGCAATTTTCTGAAAAATGAGATATAATATCCGCAAATGAACAAAAAAACGTGGCAAAACTGGCAAAGGTAAGCTGTCTATGCGTGCATAGATAAGCTTTTTGGACTTATTTATGCCGGAAATTTTTTGGAAATCAGACCGGTTTGTATGCAAATCGGTTTTTTTGTTAGATTAGAAAAGGGAAATGATGAAACTTAAAAAAGAACTCAATGCGGATTTTTTGACGGCGATTTCGGTTTATTTGCGATTGTCGGGGCGCAATAAGGTGATTTTGGAGTCGACTCCGCGCGACAGCGACCAGAGCCGTTACAGCATTATCGCGGTCAATCCGGTCAAAAAAGTTACTTTTGAGGTGGGTGTTTTGTGGGTCAATGGCGAGCCGCAAGCGTCTCTGAATCCGTTGAAAGCGCTCGAGGCGCTCGTTGTCAGCGCTGACAAAGCCGACGGCGATGAGGATGACGATTTGCCGTTCACGAGCGGTGCGATTGGCTACGTGGGTTTTGATATGTTGGGTTTTTATGAAAAGATTCAGCCGGAAAAGCTGTCAGACCCGATTGGCACGCCAGATATGAGTTTCATGCTTTATGAAAGTTTTGTGATTTTCGATCATAAGCGAGAGCGGCTGATTCTGGTTGAGGATAATGTTTACAGCGGGCGCGATGAAGCGGCGCTTCTGTCAGCGCTGACAGAAAAAGAAGCGCAATTGCAGCGGTTGACAAAAGTAGAAAGCGCGCGTCAGCCTGTGAAAAAAATGACTTTTCACTCTAATTTTGAACAAGCGGAATTTGAGGCCAAGGTGAGTGCGGCGCGCGAGCTGATCCG
>JAIRUZ010000002.1 GCA_031254115.1 Streptococcaceae bacterium | reverse complement strand
TTGGTGAAATTTGTATCAAATCTCCAATGTTAATGAAAGGCTACCTGAATCAACCCACCTTAAAAAATGGATTTAGGACTGGTGATCTCGGCTACCTTGATGCAGACGGTTACCTTTACCTGCTCAACCGTCGTCATGATATCATCATCTCTGGCGGTGAAAATATTTATCCTCAAGAAATCGAGGAGCTGCTTTATCAGCTAGACGATATTTCCGAATGTGCCGTCATTGCGCGCGCTGACAGCGTTTGGGGGCAAATTCCTGTTTTGCACTATGTCGGAAAATTGACTGAAAATGAAATTCGCGACTATTTGTCAGACAAACTTGCCAAATTCAAGCAGCCAAAAATCATTGTCAGCGCTGACAAATTGCCCAAAAATCCCGCTGGAAAGATTTTGAGAAAGGACTTACACTAATGACAATGATTGATGAACTGGGAATTGTTCCCGTGACATTTGACGCTGATACGTTTGAGACGCGCCTGACGCTTCGTGATTTTCACGCGCAACCCCAAGGTTTTTTAAATGGCAGCGTAAGTCTCGCGCTGGCAGAAATCTCAGCTGGCATGGCTTCAAACCACCTATTAGATGAGGGATATTTTGCCGTTGGACAAAATATCTCGGCAGAGCATCTCCAAGCAAAAAAAGCCGAGGGTGAGCTGATAGCGCGCGGCCAGCTTCTTCATAAAGGCAAAACCACACACGTTTGGGATATTCAGATATCTGATGAGCAAAATAAACTCATTTCACATGCGACAGTCACAAATCATATCGTGAAACTATGAAAAAGCGCCCAGCTGGGCGCTTTATTGTTATGCTTTATTTCGTGCCGCCTTCGTTGTCGGCTTCGCCTGAGGCCCAGACTCTGCTGGCGTAGATGGCGTTGAAGAGAAGTGCGCCTTGGAGCGCGGCTTGCGAGAGATACATGCCAAGCGCACCCGTTGTGTTGTGCCCCGTCAGAAATTGCACCAGCAAAATCGTCCAATAGATAAAGGCTGCGACGTTCACTGGAATCCAGAGTGACCAGTTTTCCTGATATTTCAGCACGTATAAGACTTGCGCAATAATCGGAATGACTAAATTGAGCGCGTCAAAGTACGGCAATTGCCCGTGAAGTGACGCATCAATCGCCCAAACAACAAGCCACGCCACAATTGCGAAGCTGAACAAAATAAGCCGCGTACGTTTACTAAATGAGCGAATTTTGTCGTCGCGCCCCCACATGAACCAGCCGATGGGCTGAGACAGCGTATAAAAAATGCCCATGACAAACGACATCCACGAATGCGTCTGAAACGCAATAATGGTCATCGCGCACGTCTGAAAAAGGCCAAACGCGAAATTAATTTTGCGGCCTTTCATGCCGTAAACCAAGCACAAAACGCCGAAAACGCCCGAAATCATCCCGATAATCGTGTCGGGTGCAATGGCGTAAACAAGCAGCTGAAAGGCGAGCAAAATCGTGATGTAAGTCACTTCAAAACGCTTGAAGTTTGAGAAAAGCTGCTTGTACAGCCATGAATGTTGTTTTGTATTTTCCATGAATTTCCTTTATTTATTTAAAATCTCGAGGGCAAGTGAAATCGTTTGAGCTTCGCCTGTTGCAACGCTCGCATCGCCTGACACCAAATCGTTCACGCCAGCTTGCAGATCGCCCTCATAAAGAACGACATTGTTGAGAATGGAAAGCGTCTCTAAGCCTCGCAAACGCCCAACCACCATCAGCGCACCACTTTCCATATCCTCTGCTACCACGCCAAATTGATGCCAATAAGCTTGATGCTCTGAGGCTTTGTCCATGTAAAAGCCGTCGTGCGAGCGAATGATGCCGTAAGTCGCATCTGGCGCAAGCTGTTTCGCTTTTGATAAAAGGTCTGATGACGGCACCGCGGGATATTGCGCAGGAACATACATTTTCGTGAGCCCGTCATCACGTACTACGCCTTCGCCAATTATCACGGCACCAAGCGAAATTCCTGACTGCAGCGCGCCTGCCGAGCCCACGCGAATGATGCGCGTAACACCAATCGCATGCAGCTCTTCTATGGCAATTGCCGCTGACGGCGCCCCGACACCCGTTGAGAGAACGAGCGCTTCTTTTCCTTTGTAAAATCCTTTGACCGAGCGAAACTCACGGTTATAGCTGAGCTCTTTGACCTCTGTCAGCTGTTCCGCCACACGACTCACGCGCGCTGGATCCCCAACAATAATTGCGTCATTTGCCGCGTCTGCCGTTGTCAGCTGAATATGTGCTTGTGCTTCTTCCATTTTCTCTCCTTTTCTTTGATAAGTGTGCGATTTTTGTGTCTAGCAAATCGTGAACGTGTAGTGATAATGGGCGTTTGAGAGCAGAAATTCTGGTGAAACGCTGGGGCTCCAGCTATCATCGCCACCCACTCCCATGCGAAAACCATCAAGGTTCAGAAATGTTCCAGCTTCCTCAATCAATTCATGCCTGTGACGCGCGTCATGAAGCTGCTTTTGGCTGTAACGGCCAAGCGAAAAGGCAAAATTTTCGCCTACAATCCTAAGAGCGCCATAGGTAAGCAGACGCGTCTCTGTGCGCAGACCATTTTCAGACGGAAAAATATAGGGCGTGTAGCCTGCCGAAAGCGGAAGGCTCCATTTTCCAAGAGTTGCGGCGCCTTTTCGGTCGGGATAGTTTTCAAGAGGACCCTTTCCAAAATAAGTAAACGTTTTTTGAACCGTTGACACATGCAAGCTGACACCAATGCGCGCAGGCGCTGGCAGCGTGATATTTCGCGTCACGTCAGCTGTCACAGAAAGTGTACCGTTATTAGAAACAACATAGTCAATTTTTGACAAAAAGGCGCGCGTGCCGTTTGCCTGATAGGCTTTGACAACGGTTATTTGAACTTGCTTGGAGCAGCTGACAGTCTCAAAAGAAATTAATTTTTCCGTCAGTGCGTCAAATCCTGCAGATTTCCAGCGCTCGTGCCAAGCGTTAGGATCAGGATGCGCAACCTCGCTGATGCCAATATCATTGTCAAGGCTGGCACGGGTGAAATTTTCAAGCATGGGCTCTAAAAGTTGCGGTTCACCTACAATCTCAATCTGCGCCAGATTTCCTGTGGACGTGTCAAATGTATAACATCTGTCAGCGCTCTGAAGCGTCAAATGGCCTTTCGCTTCTGACATTTGAATCTTGTCAGTTCCGTTTTTCGCGTCGTCTGGCATCATTTTTTCATCAAGAGCTTCTGACAACACGAACTGTTCGTGCGCCAATTCAAAGCCCGCAGGCGCCCACGCGTTTTCTGTTTTTGTCAGGACTGACAGATTCAACAAATTGAGCTTGGTTGACTCAAACACTGGAATTTCAAATTCGTAAGATTCTCCAGGCGCAAGGCGCAATTCCCGAGATTCCTGATTTATTTTTAACACGATTTCTGCCGTGGTAAACAGATAATCTGAGGTTAAACGAATCTGATTTTCCAGCCGCTCAAAACGGAAATATTGCTGATAGTATTTTGCTTCGTAAGCCGCGGGTTTTGGCGTGCGGTCAGGAAACATGAGACCGTCAAGCGAGAATTGGCGGTCATTTGGCGTATCTCCAAAATCACCCCCATAAACAAAATGACCGTCTTTTAAAAGCCCTTGATCGACCCAATCCCAAATAAAACCACCTTGCAGACGTGGATATTTTCGATAAGCCTCCCAATATTTCCCAAATCCGCCAAGCGAATTTCCCATTGAATGGGCATATTCACATTGGATAATCGGCCGATTTTCATTAGGCAATGCCAGCCACTCCAAAAGAGACCAAGGGCCATTTATCGTTGGGGCATCCACGCGTGCATACATCGGACAAATAATATCCGTCGCAGGCGTACTCGCGCGCGTTTTCAAGTCATCGCTTCCGCCCTCATACTGCACAGGACGCGTTGAATCAAACGCTTTTAGCCACGCATAAAGTGCCTGATGATTTTTACCATAACCTGATTCATTGCCAAGCGACCAGATAATAATCGACGGATGATTGAAATCACGTTGCGCCATGCGGCTTACACGCTCTGACATCTGCGGCAACCAGCGCGCATCATCTGTCAGTCGATTCATTGGCGTCATGCCATGCGTCTCAATATTCGCCTCGTCTATCACATACAGTCCGTAACGGTCACACAGCTCATACCAGCGCGTCGCATTTGGGTAATGGCTGCAGCGCACGGCATTAAAATTATAGCGCTTCATCAGCTTGATGTCTTCGAGCATTTGCGCGTCACTGACGACATAGCCGTGATCAGGTGTAAATTCGTGTTTGTTGACGCCGCGAATTAACACTGCTTTGCCGTTGACTTTCAGCTGACCGTCTGAAATTTCAACTTTTCGTAAGCCAATTTTGAACGTTTCAATCTGACAAATCGTGTTCAAGTCATCGCGCAGCGTGAGTTTCAACGTATAAAGGTTTGGAATTTCATCTGACCAAAGTTTCGGCTGGCTGACAAAAATTTTCGCACCAACTCCGATGAGCGTCGTAGCGTCCCAAAGTTCAATGGTCAGCGTACCTGCTGTTTTAGAGCAACTGACAGAAACTTCTGCACCCGAGAAATCCGCCGTCAGCTCCTCAGAAACATGATAATCTAGCAAATGTGCAGCTGGTAGCGTCTGAAACCTGACCGAGCGAAAAATTCCCGACAAGCGCCACATATCCTGATCTTCGAGATAGGTCCCTTTTGACCAGCGAAATACGAGAACTTTCAAACTATTTTCGCCCGTTTTAACAAAAGGTGTCACGTCAAATTCTGCTGGTAAGCGTGAATCCTCCGAATAGCCGACAAATTGACCGTTCAGCCACGCATAAAAAGCCGAGCCTACCGCATCAAATGTCAGATGGAACGCTTCATTTTTGTTTAAATCTGATGATAAGTCAAAGAGACGCGTGTAAGCACCAACTGGATTTTCCTTGGGCACAAAAGGGGGCGCCACAGGAATCGGATAGGCAACATTCGTGTAGATTGGAACATCTTTTTCATCCTCAAACTCCAATTGCCAGTTTGACGGCACGGGGATTGTGTCAGCTGCCGAATGCGACAGCAACCAGCTCTCTGGCACCTCCTCTGGGCAATCAAAATGCTCAAATCCCCAGTTTCCATCTAGCACCTGCTCGCTAAATCCAGCCATCGGCACGTGCATGGGCAACCGATTTAACTGCGTCACGCCTATTGACTCCCAATCTCGGCGTGACAAAATTTCTTTTAACGTCATCTTCTCCTCCTAAAAATTATTTTATCATTTTGGTTGCTAAAAAAATTCCAAAACAGGTGATTGTTCAGGAAATTTTTCCTTTTTTATAGATTGAGTAAGCATCAAACAAGACACGCACGAGAATGTAGAGCGGCAAGCGCGAATGCGTATCGAGCTCAAACCAGTTGACTTCGAGCCGCGATTTGTAACCCAAAAGTAGCACATCCGCCAGCTGCGCGAGTGCAGATATACCAACTGTTGTCAGTACAAGCACTTTCGCGCCTTGTTCCTTTGCAAAACGACTTGCCACTACAACTTGACTTTCTCCGAGCAAAGACAGCGCAATGACCAATGTATCTGGCGTTGCGTGCTGCCCGTAATAATTCATATATTTGGGATCGTCATGCGATGCAACTTTTTTACCTGTCAGCTGCAATTTTCCAAGCATTTCATTTGCAACATTGATTGACATGCCGCGTGAAAAAATCAGAATATCCCGCGCGCCGTCTATCAGCTTGACTGCCTGTTCGATAGTATCCGCTGAAATATTGCCAACCGTCTTAAGTAATTCTTCTTCATTTTTTTGAATCGCGGACAATACATCTTGCGAAAATCCTGTCAGCTGTTGCAAATGCGGCTCTTTAACCGAATTTCTAAACTCAGAATAGCCTGAAAAGCCTTTTTTCTTCACCGTCCGATTGATCGTCGAAAGCGAGCACGGCACCAACTCCGCCAATTTCCCAATCGACAGCTGCGGAATCTCCGCATAATGTGCCGTGATAACATCCCAAACGGCACTTTCCGCATTTGACAGCTTTTTCATGCCCCCATTATCTCACACTTTGCGTCAATTCTCAACCACCCTTTAAGTTTCATGTCTTCTAAAATGTTATAATGTGTTTATGACTAAACTCCTGATTGTCGATGATGAGAAGCCGATTTCAAACATCATCAAGTTCAACGCTGAGCGTGAAGGTTACACAATTGTGACTGCGTTTGACGGCGAGGAAGCACTTGAAAAGTTTGCCAGTGAAGCGCCAGACTTGATTTTGCTTGATATTATGCTGCCTAAAAAAGACGGCATTGAGGTTGCTCGCGAAATCCGGAAAACTAGCGAAGTCCCCATCATCATGGTATCTGCGAAAGACAGCGAAATTGACAAGGTCGTCGGACTCAATATTGGCGCGGACGACTACGTGACGAAGCCTTTTAGCAATGCTGAGCTTCTCGCGCGCATCAAGTCAAATTTGCGCCGCGCACATACCGAGCCCGCCTCCAAAGCGCACGCGTCCTCTCTTTCGCGCGAGCCAATTACCATCGGTTTCCTTGAAATCAATCCCGTGACTTACATCGCGTCAAAAAGTGGCGAACCGCTTGATCTCAGCCATCGCGAATTTGAGCTGTTATATTTTCTTGCGCAGCACAAGCTTGAAGTTATCACACGCGAATCGCTCCTTGAGCAAGTCTGGGGCTATGATTATTTCGGTGATGTCCGCACAGTTGACGTCACCATTCGTCGGTTACGCGAAAAAATCGAAGACGATCCCAGCCGCCCCGCTTATGTTTCAACGCGACGCGGTGTCGGTTATTATTTGGCTGAACCTTCTGAAAGTAAGCACGCAGATAAATGAGACCACGGCAAGCACAAACGCTCCTTTTAAAAGTCGTCGGTTTTCATCTGCTGCTTTTTGCTGTCTTTTTTATCATCGTTGTCATCATTCCAACGCATCTCGCGATGCTGCAAATCTTTTTTTTGGTCTTTTTGCTCAGTCTCATTGTCACAAGCTATTTTGCGCTAGACGTGGCACGAAATATTCGGATTCTGTCACATGATGTGGATCGTATCACGCACGGCGACTACTCTGTCACCTCTGATTACACACAGTCGCGCGAACTCGATGAGCTTTCCAGAAAAGTCGCACGTCTCGGCCAAGTCATCAAATCCTCTCAGGATAATCTCGAAAATCAGCACAATCAGCTCAACGGCATTCTCGCTTACATGACCGACGGCGTCATTGCAACGGACCGAAGCGGCATTGTTACGCTTGCAAATACGGCCGCTTTGCATCTTTTAAACACGACGACACGCGATATTTTAAAGAAAAACATTGCCGAAGCGCTCTCCATTGACAATTATTATGCGTTTCGGGATTTGCTTGATCAGACACCTGAGCTCAAGATTGACGCGGAAAATTCTTACGGCGAATACGTCCGTCTGAAAGTCAGCTTTTCGATTTTTCGGCGTGAGGAAGGCATGATTTCAGGAATTGTCGCCGTTTTGCATGACGCAACCGATGCTGAGCGCGCCGAGCGCGAGCGTCGCTTATTTGTCTCCAATGTTTCGCACGAATTGCGCACGCCCTTAACCACGGTCAAATCTTACTTGGAAACTTTGCAGGACGGCGCCATGCACGACATGGACATTGCGCCAGGTTTTGTTGAGACGAGCCTAACCGAGACGAACCACATGATTCGCATGATTTCAGATTTGCTTGAGCTCTCGCGCATTGATCAAGGGCGGCTCAAACTCAACAAAGAAGTAGTGAATCTGGTCGCCTTTCTCACCCATCAAATCGCGCGCTTTGAGCAAGTGCAAGCCAACAACGAAAAAATCAAATTTGTCTCGAAATTGCCTTTATCACCCGTCTGGGTGGAAATCGATCCCGAGCGTTTCTCGCAAGTCATTGATAATTTGCTCTCAAACGCGATTAAATACAGTCCTGATGGTGGCACAATCACGATTCGGCTCAAAACCGAGAAAAAACAGGTCGTTTTGTCTATCAAAGACGAAGGAATCGGCATTCCAACCGCTGATTTACCGAAAATTTTTGATCGTTTTTATCGCGTGGACAAGGCGCGCACGCACGATGCAGGCGGTACGGGGCTCGGCCTTGCGATTGTGTACGACATCGTCAAGATGCACGGTGGCTATATTTGGGCAAAATCTACAGGTGAAAATGAAGGCAGCGAGTTTACCGTCATCCTGCCTTATACCGAGATTGATTATACAGATGAAAACTGGGAATCCGAAAGCGAAATCGGAAATGAAATAGAAAGTAATAGAAATGACTGAAGGGTTTAAATACGCCATCCTTGCGTCCGGCTCAACGGGAAACGCAACTTATATCGAGACGGATACGCATAAAATCTTAGTGGACGCCGGATTTACAGGCAAAAAATTAGGCGAATTGATGGATTCAATCGGCCGCTCATTGAGCGACGTAGATACGCTTCTACTCACGCATGAACATAGCGATCACATCAAAGGGGCGGGCGTGCTCGCGCGTAAATATCCACAGCTGCAAATTTATGCGAATGTGGACACGTGGGACGTGATGATGACACGCGAATTGATTGGCAAAGTGCCGGAAGAACAGCGTCACATTTTTGAAATGGGAAAGACGCTTACTTTTGGCGATATTGACGTAGAATCGTTTGGCGTCAGCCATGACGCGGTTGCGCCGCAATTTTATAAGTTCATGAAAGATGACAAATCATTCGTGATTTTGACCGACACGGGCTATGTCAGTGATCGGATGGAGGGCGTGATTGAAAATGCCGACGCCTACATCATGGAAAGTAATCATGATGTGGAGATGTTGCGTGTCAATGAGTGGTACACGTGGCGCACGAAACAGCGCATTCTGTCAGACCGCGGACATTTGTCAAACGAAGATGGCGCGCTTGCAGCGCTTGATGTGATTGGCAATAAGACCAAACATATTTTCCTTGGGCACCGCAGCCAGCACAATAATCTGCGCGAACTGGCACATCTGACAATGGAAACCGAGCTTCAGCTACATGACGTTGACACGCGCACGGTGCAAGTCCACGACACCAGCCACGAAATCGCGAGCCCACTTTTTGATATTTGATTCTGTCAGCGCTGACAGAAATAAAAACTCGCAAAATTCTGCGAGTTTTATTTTACTTATTCAAACGCGGCGTACCACGCAATCCCTTCATTTTTCCAGCCGCGTGTTTGTAGAACGCTCGCTTCATTCGCGTCCATCGTGATTAAATGGCTCCCCACGCCCGCCGCGGGGTTATAGAGCCTGTGAATCGAGGTAGCGCTATCCTCAGCCGTACTGGAATAAAACGCGGTTCCCTCTTTTGTCCAGCCCGCGGTCGTTGTCAACACGCTTACTTCGTTCGTGTCTTTCGTATAGAGATGTTCGCCCGTCGTTGGATTGTACAGACGATAAACCGACGTGCCTGACGTTGCCGCCTGCCAAGAAATCCCCTCATACGTCCAGTTTTTATCAAGCGTTGGCAACGTTGTCTTCTCGTTAAGATCCGTCGTGTACAAATGCGCCATGCTTACCTTATTGTAGAGGCGATAAACAGGCATTTCGTTATCTTGGACTTTGATGTATTGAGTTACAACAGAGAATTGACCTGAAGAAACGGATCCTGATACTTTACTTTCTGTATAACCATACTGAACCGTGACAATACCAGATTTTGTTGCGGTATACTTTCCTGATACATTTGTGACAGTTTCTCCGTTTAAGGTAAATGAAAAATTTCTGACCGCCATATCCTGTATAACTGGAGCTACCACCGTAATGGTTTTGCCTATGCTAGTTGTATAGGCCATCTTAGGGAATGCCATAACCCCAGAAGAAGAGCTACCCGGTGTCATCACCGTGCTTGAACTGCTGCTTGTGCTTGTTGCACTCACCCTCTGAACCATAACCAACCCGCCCAGAATAAAACCAGTTATAATCAGAGCCTTTCCTAATTTTAAATGATTATTCCTAATCATAATCCATACCATCCTATTCCTTCGGCTCTCCAGCCCCAAGATACTAACGTATTTCTTTCATTGAGACTGGATGTCCAAAAATGACTCGCTTTATTGGCAGGGGCCGCTG
>JAIRUZ010000001.1 GCA_031254115.1 Streptococcaceae bacterium | reverse complement strand
GTGGCATGTCGTCCTGGAGCCACCCATATTTTTGAAGTGTAGTGATTGTTAATCATGGCAGTCGTCGCGTGTGTCCGAGAAGCATTGTAATAATCTGAGCGTTCTCTATTTTGTTCCTGCCCCCACCAGCGCCAGTCCAAATAATAATTGAAGCTCGCTCCCGAAACCGACCAACCTTGTGCTCTTGCTACCACCCCACTTGCTCCCGCAAGAGAAAGCAGTACTCCCGTTGTTACAAATAGTTTTTTAAATTTCATTTTCTACCTCCTTAGTAGAAATACTATAGACTTATTACATCATAAATGGTGTAACGACAACGTTTTAATACCTTCGCGACGGTATCAAAAAAGAAGCATGAAGACAAGAACGGCCGTTCAAGTCACATTTCGCCTGAAGTAGCGGCCGTCACACATGCCTAGAACATGTGCTTCCTGCTTCCTGCTTCCTGCTTCCTGCTTCCTGCTTCCACTAATATTTTACTACAATTATATTCCAGTGTCAAGAAAAAAGTTTTTCACTTTCACAATATTCACAATCTGGAATTAGTCCTTAAAACTAAATCTCCTCAAAGTGGAACCATGACTCCTTACATCTCTTTTATCCTGAACTTCCCTTTATTGTTCAGCATTAAGTTTTGTGCGTACAAAAAACCTGAAAGCAAGTTTCAGGTTTCGTTTTTTTATTTTTCAATACCGTCGTCTGTTTTGTCAGCGCTGACAGATCCTTCTGCCGGCTTTTCAACAGGTTTGTCAGCCGCTTTGACAGCTGCTGTTGGGCGTGCCATTGGCGGGCGAACTGCTGATTTTTCAAATGTCAAAATCACACCTTCGCAATCCAAATCAATCGTTGTCTCGTGAACAGCGTCAATTTTGCCGTGCAAACCTCCGATTGTAATCACCTCAGTCCCTGGTTCAAGCGTATTCACGC
The DNA here is from genome assembly GCA_031254115.1 of Streptococcaceae bacterium. GTDB lineage: Bacteria > Bacillota > Bacilli > Lactobacillales > Streptococcaceae > Lactovum. The sequence continues at coordinate 12,409 of JAIRUZ010000001.1, read as the reverse complement.
GCTCCTGCGCTTGTTGCTGGCGCTTCTTTTGCGAGCGCTGCATCCACCACATTGCCCCAATCATCAAAACCAAGAAAACGAGAAAAATTCCATTTTGCATTTTAGTTACCTCTTTTTAGAAAATTTAAGCGAGCTAATAGCTCGCTTTTTGAAATGCCGAGTATAGGAATCGAACCTACGACCCCATCGTTACGAGTGATGTGCTCTACCGACTGAGCTAACTCGGCATGCCGCCAAATGACAACACTTTATTTTACCAGATTTTTTTTATTTGTCAAGCATGATGTCAAAAATCTGGTGCATCTGGTTTATTGTAGCCATATTTTTCGCAAAAATCAGCACGAAACTCGAGCAAATTATCATCAATGATGGCTTGACGCACGCGCACCATGAGATTGACCAAAAAATAAAGATTGTGCGTGCTGCATAGACGCAATCCAAACGTTTCATCCGCCTTGATCAGATGCCTGAGATACGCACGCGAATAATTTTTGCAGGTATAGCAGCTGCATTCAGGATCTAGCGTCGTGAAATCGTGCGCGTATTTCGCATTGCGAATATTCACACGCCCAAAACTCGTCATGAGTGTACCATTTCTTGCAATACGCGTCGGCAACACGCAATCAAACATGTCGATTCCGCGAATCACGCCGTCAATCAAACTGTCAGGCGCGCCAACGCCCATCAGATAACGCGGTTTATTTTCTGGCAATAAATCCGTCGCGTAATCAAGCACTGCATTCATTTCCGCGTGCGTCTCGCCCACCGCGAGCCCGCCAATCGAATATCCCGAGAAATCCATAGCTGTCAATTCACGCGCGGATTGCTCACGCAAATCCTTAAATCCTGCGCCTTGAATAATACCAAAAAGGCCTTGATCGTGCGGGCGCGTGTGCGCTTTCATGCCACGCTCCGCCCAGCGCGTCGTACGTTCAATCGACTGCTTGACATAATCGTGCGAGCTATAATACGGCGGGCATTCATCAAAACTCATCATGATGTCGCTGCCCAGATTATTTTGAATGCCGATGCTGACCTCAGGCGACATGAAAAGTGCGCGGCCGTCCAGATGCGACTTGAATGTCACGCCATCCTCAGTAATATTTTTCTTGTTTTGCACCAGCGAATACACCTGAAAACCACCCGAATCCGTCAAAATCGGCTGATCCCAATTCATAAATTTGTGGAGGCCGCCCGCCTCACGAATCAGCTCATCGCCAGGCCTCAGCCAAAGATGGTAGGTGTTTGAGAGAATAATGCCGCTGCCGATTTCCTTAAGTTCTTCAGGCGATTGCGTCTTCACCGTTGCCTGCGTGCCGACTGGCATAAACATCGGTGTCGCAAACGTCCCGTGCGGCGTGATAACCTCCCCCAGCCGCGCCCCAGTGTGCTTTTCCTTTTTGATTAACCGATATTTGATTGCATGTTCCATAGTAAAAGTATAACAAAAAGCCGAAATTTTCGCTCGGCTTGTAAAAACTATGATTTGCTTTTATGCTGTTGATGACGCATTTTTGCTTTGATAAAGCGGCGGTACCAGGATTTTTGAAAGCGGCCGTGAACGCTGAAATAAAGGATGATAATCACGAAAACAAAAGCGGCGGCAAGGAAATACATGCCGCGGTAACCGACAGACGGCTCAACGAGTCCCAAAATGAGTGGGCCGAGACCGACGCCGATGTCAAGCAGCCCGTAAAAAGTGGACGTTGCCATGCCGACCCGTGCGATTCCTGCTTCACGAATGGCAACTGATTGGCCGAAGGGCGGAAAAGAGCCATAGCCTAACCCGAGAAGCGCCCCAGCTGATAGAAGCATGGCCGTATTGGTTGACAGGCCGGTCACAAGTAAGCTCAAGCCCAAGAGCAAAAATGCAGGGTACAGCACAAAATTTTCACCGCGCTGATCAAAGAGACGGCCTGCAATGGGACGCGAAAGCAAGATGAACACGGCATAAATCACATAAAAAAGAGAGCCCGCCGAAACCAGATGAATGCTCGCGCTGTAACCCGCCATAAATGTCAAGACGCTTGAATACACAATGCCAACCAAAAAACCAACGCCTGCAATGGGTAACGCCTTTTTCTCAATGAACGCGGAGAGTCCACGCGTTTTTTTGTCAGCTGGCAGCTTTTGAGACGACGTTTTGTCAGCGCTGACAAGGTTTGCAGGCATTTTCAAGAAGAAAATACCGATGAGCGCAGCGACTGACAGCGCAAGTGCGAGGTCAATCAGCACGGAAAAGCCATACGCGTGATACAAAAAGATGGACAAAAACGGGCCAATTGCCGAGGCCATAGTTACGGATAGCGCGTAATAACCAATGCCCTCGCCGCGTCTGCTAGCTGGGACAATCATGCCTGCAAGCGCGCCTGACGCTGTGGCCGCAATGCCAAAGCCGATGCCGTGCAGAAAGCGCAGCGCAAGCATCAGCAGGGCGTTGTGCACCACGTAATACGGAAATGTGAAAAAAAGAAAAATCAGCGAGCCGATATAAAGTGATTTTTTCGCACCGAGCCTGCCGATTACCGAGCCGATCCAAAGTCTGCCAACGAAACCGCCCAAAATAAAAATGCCTGACAAGAATCCTGCCATTGCAGTCGTCGCGTGCATTTCCACGATTGACACGGTTCCTATGATGACGGTGAGCATGTAATACGCAAAATAGTACACGAAATTAAGGCCCATGTTAATCACAAACGCGGGCGTCCAGAGCCGCTCTTTTGTCATTATTTATGCCCCAAACCAGAGTACGCGTGCTCGACTTTGATGCAGCGATTCATGACAATCTTGTCCCTGCCTGCCGCGCGCAAAAGTCGCTCCGCGTCTTCAGATTCGAGCCCTTGCTGCGCCCAGAAAACATCCGCATCAGTCGCCAAAAATTCACGCGCCACCTCGGGCAAGAATTCACTGCGGCGAAAAACGTCAACGATGTCAATGTGAACAGGAATCTCCGCGAGCGTCGCAACGACCGTCTCGCCCAAAATTTGGCTGCCAGCTTTTGCAGGATTGACAGGAATAATCGTGTAGCCATTTTTCTGAAGCGCCTGCGCCACGAGATATGACGAGCGATCTGGCTTGTCTGACAAACCCACCACAGCAATCGTTTGCGCTGCTTTCAAATAGCCAAAAATAGTCTCTTGTTCTGGATTTTTAAATGTATAAGTCATAGGTAAATTATAGCACAAAGTGACTGCGGCCGTCCAAAAACGCTAGCCAATGGGCAGCAAACAGACTCTGTCAGCGCTGACAGAGTCTCATTTTAGAAGAAATTCCGAACGAAATGCGGCTGAACGTCATTTTTTAGTTTGTCAGCCTTTTGAAAATAGGTTTTTTATTTTGCGGGCGTAATATAAGGCCTTTCGGGCGTGGTGCTGCCAACATTTGTCGCAAAAACCCAGCTTTCAGCATCAAGCGTCGCAAGATTTTTAGTTTTCCCCGTCAAAATAACACCTGAGAATTTCGCGTTGTCGAGATTTTCTTCGCTAGAAATCTGCTTGGCCGCGTCTTTAAAGACGTCAAACGTGCCTTTTCCGCCGCTTTCAACGATGGGCGAATAATCCGTGAAATACTGCGGCGCAAGTTTGACACATTTGACAAAATCAGGCCAATTATACTCTGGATACTCCATGATGTCTGCGTTTGCGTTTGCAGCGCTTGTCTCGAGCTGATAAGTCGCACCGCTTTTAGGCATAGTTGCCGTATTGATGCCGATATAATTTGTCAGCATCGACGCATCCACTTTTTTATTTGTGAGGCCAAGCCAGTACCAATTTATCGCGAGATTTGACGGCACCAGCGCCTGAATCTGCGCGTACGTGTACGGTTTGTCAAACGTCACATAGACTTCCGCGAGTGTCTGCGGCATTTCTGTGAGCGTGCTTGCCTCGTGTGTGGCGCGCACGCCGGCAGTGCCATATTTGACATCTGGACTAGGCGTGACATCAAGACCTGGCGTAAAGAAAAGACCGAGTCGGTTGCCATTTACGTCATATTTTCCATTGTTATAGAAAGAGGTTTGCGGCATCGCAAGATTTGAGGCATCATTTCCCCACGCGCCATACGTCACATTTTGCGTGCCAAACGGAATCTTGTAGCCATCGATATCTTTCATAAATTGTGTGTCAAGCGTACCAGAAGTCCCATTTACCCCGCCGCCATTCGAGATGCCCACGCGATTTGGCTGTGCAATCAAGTTATAGATTTGCGTCATTTTTTGTGCGTTTTCACCCGACTTCTGCAGCTGATAAGACGTCACCACAAGCGTACCAGCTCCCAAAACAAGCATTGTCAGCGCTGACAGACCAATAATCAACAGTCGTTTTCTACGTTTTGCTTTTTTGGCAAAGTGGTCAAAGTCTTTCGATAAATTTTTCATTTTGTAAAACCTTCCTCCTCTAAAATTTTTTGCAATTTTTTACGCGCGCGATACAACCGAATTTTGACCGCACTTTGCGATTTTTGGGTAGCAGCTGACAGCTCCTTGATCGACAAATCCTCATAATAATACGCATGCAGCAGCTTTCTGTCAGCTGGCGCAAGCTTTAGAAGGAACTCGCCCATATCTGGAAGCTCGTCAGCGAGCGTTACCGTCACCTCATCAGCTGACATTTCCTGCAAAATCTCGTGATAACGCTTGTCGCGTTTGTATTTATTGATATACGTGCGCAGACTCACGCGGTACATCCACGCACGCAGATTTTCCGGCGCAATGAGCACGTCAAGCTCGAGCATCTTGACAAACACGTCTTGCACGACATCCTCGGCTTTGTCCGCCGGAATTTTCTTTGACACCAACCAACGCACAATCTCAATCGCATAACCTTTTATCAGCTGCTCATACGCGTCCAGCTTCATTCACTCACACGCCCTCCTTTCATAAATAAAACAAATAACTTCCGCTTTGGTTACATTTCCTTTAAAATCAGCCCAAAGACCTAAATTATCGTGCGTTTTCGATGCTATAATCATATCATCAAAGGAGAAAAAATGTTTACTTTTATCGGCTTTATCTTACTCATCCTATTTGTTGCGGCGCTCTTACGCGGCGTTGTCAAACTCGGACTTCTTGCGCTTTCCGTCCTCTTCTTCGCAGGAATTTTCGTCCTCAAAATCGCGTTTGGCATCGTCTTCTTTGCGCTTGGCCTGCCAATTATTGCCGTGCTTTTCACAGGCGCGCTCATCTGGTTTATCACAAGCCTCACGCGCCATCGCAACACGCACGCGGCCGTGACCTCTCAACGCCCCAGACGCTCTGAACCCCGTGACGTCACAAACAGCAGCTGGACAGACTGGTAAACCATTCGCACAAAATAAAAATTCCGTCAATGCGGAATTTTTTTGTTTCTGTCAATCAGCTTGCGGACAAATTTTCGGAGCGTCGATCGGTTACAATTTAATTTTCTAAAATTTCACGGAAAATTTTATCGGCCGAGCTAAATAGACGATTTTCAAAATGATAGGCGTCGAGAAAGGCGTTTACATCAAGTATTTCGGGCGTTTCGTCAAAAAAACCCAGATATTCCTCGGCGCGCGCGCGAATCATATAACAATCGGCTTCGCCCTCCTGACGCAGGTGCACCGCGGGGCTTTCGCTCACAAAATCCTCGTGAAGCGAGACCAGATGCCCAAGCTCATGCAAAATCGCATTTTCTCGCTCAATGTCGCTGAGTTTATTATTGACGAAAATCAGCTTAAGCTCCGGCAAATACAAGCCGTCTTTATCCATGCCAAATCCCGTCGTCACGCTGATGCCAAGGCTTTCTAAGCGCTCGTGCAAGGTCATGTTTCATCCTTCTTGCTATCAAAATACGTTTTCAAGAAATTCAGCAAAAAGGTGCGGTCGTTTTCGCTCAGCGGTTTGCCGCCAAACGCCATCGCGTGCTCTGCCATCGTTTTTAAGTCTTGCTCCGTGTAAGGATTGGATTCGCGGCCTTGCAAAAAGTCCATCGTCGTGTGCAAATAATCGGCGATAGCGGCCAAATTGGCGGCTGATGGCGATTTTTTTGACTTCAACGAATAAAAATAATTCTCGCTGAGGTCCAAATCGAGCGCCATTTTTTGTAAGCTTACCTTTCGCTTCTCTGCTAAAAAGCGAATATTTTCATAAATAGAGGGCATTTGGAGTTTCCTTTTATATTAAAGTACAAATTTTTTGACAATAGTTACAAAATAGTGTATACTTAGTTTTGTAAAATCTTTTTGGCAAATCATCCATTCGGCCAGCTAGCAGCCTGATGAGTCCTTTTGCATAACTTGATTTTACACTATTGTATGACCTTTGTCAACAAAATAATAAAATGAAAAGAGAGATTATTATGGAAAATTTACACACACACTTTCGCAGCTGGAAATCAGGAAAGCTCTGGTTGTACGCGGCCACAGCTCTTGCTGCCTTGACTTTTGCAAGCGCAACAACTGCTCAAACACACGCGGACACGATTGCAACGCCTGTCGCGACAGTAACCACCACGTCTGCGGCTTCTGTCAGCGCTGACAGTGCGCAAGCACGCAGCGTCGCAGCTTTGTCAGCCGCACCAAACGCCGTCACAGCTGACAACACGCCTTCATCAGCTGTTGTCGTCGCGTCAAACGCCGCCGTAATTACAAGTGTAGTCACTTCAAGCGTTGCGCCGCAAAGCTCACAAGCTACGCCAACCACGTCAGAAGTTGCGTCGCTCATGTCTTCAGCGACGGCTGCCAATTCACTCGGAGCTGATGTCACATCAAGCGCTGGGCTCGATGTACCTGCCGTTACTTCGGTGATACCAACTGCTGGAACGCCTGATACGACAGCTCTCACGAGCAATACAATTCGTCAAATTGGAGTCGTAGCCGCGGTTGCAGGGTTTGCTGGCTCAAACTTTGCAGCTTCTCAGGGCCGCGCTCCAGTTCAAATAGGTGACGTTTTCTACGAAGGTGATTACCTAGGAAATCCTGGCACTGGCAAAGAATATCAAGTGATGATGTTGGTTGATTCAACAAGCGGAAATTCGAGCTATGCGCCAAATGGCTTGCAAGCAATCGCTGCAGCGCCTGTCGTAAATGGCGTGGCTGATACGAGCCAGATTATCATCGCGTATGCTGGAACGAGCGAAACGATTGACTGGCTAACAGACTTTGAAACAGTCGCGGGCGGAAGTTCTGTTTATGCCGATCCCTCAACGGGCGCAACGATGCCAAGCCAAGTCGTAACTGGAAAGGCGTTCGCAGACGCCGTGCTCGCCGCTTATCCGACATCGAGCTACCTCTTTACAGGTATATCGCTCGGCGGCTATCTCGGCATGGCAATGGCGGCAATGCTTCATCAGCCAGCTCTCACTTTCGTAGGACCCGACCCGTCAAATGTACTCTCGGCGACAGATATTGCTTACGTGCACGCGCATCCTACGTTATATTTCAATATCCGAAGCCTGTGGGACACCGTGCTCGGCGACCATGGCGGTAACGCGCTCAACGACTCTATTTTTTATGATTATGGCGATATGCTTGACCCGCTCAAAGCGCATACTGACCTCATTCATTTTAATGCGGACGGATCGATTTCAGCGCCTGTCGCGCCTGTGGCCGGTCCGATTATCAACGCGATTGCTTCGTCAGTCGACCTTGTGCTCGATCCTCTTGCGGCGGTCTTTACCGCAGTTGTACCCACGGTGGTGCCCGCTGTCAACGCGACCGTGACCGCCGTGACACAGGTAACAACAGCCGTGGCAGCAGCTGTTTCAAATGCCGTCAACTCCGTTGTTTCAAGCGTCACAAGCGCCGTCGCGAGCACACTAGGCTGGTTCCACTGGTAAGCTTGCTTTACACAAACAAAAAGCGCCTGGCGGGGCGCTTTTTGGCTGTCAATTTATTTGGCTTCATACCATGTGGCGCCACTATTTTCCTCGACTTTTAGAGGTACGCGAAGCGTCGCTGCCGTCTCCATGGTCGCTTTCACAAGCGCCTGGACTTCTGTCAGCTCTGACAGCGGCACATCAAGGATAATTTCATCATGAACTTGGAGCAACATTTTCGCTTTCAGATTTGATTTTTCAAGCTCGCGGTCAAGTTTAATCATCGCGAGTTTCAAAATATCGCCAGCAGAGCCCTGAATCGGTGCGTTGATTGCTTGTCGCTCAGCACCTTGGCGCACCATAAAATTTCTGGAATTGATGTCCAAAAGCTTGCGCCTGCGGCCGTACAAGGTCGCGACATAGCCCGTTTCCTTTGCCTCGCGCTTCGTGTCCTCAATGTAAGTCGCAATTTTCGGATATTTCTCAAAATACGTCCGAATAATCTGCGCAGCTTCTTTGTTCGGAATCGCGAGCCGTCGCGCCAAACCGTATTCTGTCTCGCCATAAGAAATGCCGAAATTGACCGCTTTTGCCTTTCGGCGATCGTTTGACGTGACATTTTCAGCTTCTGAAATGTCGAAAACGCGCATGGCTGTTGAAGTGTGGACGTCCTCATCCGCCTCAAAGGCGGCAATCAGATTTTCATCGCCCGAAACATGCGCGAGCACGCGCAGCTCAATTTGTGAATAGTCCGAGCTCAGAAAAACGCTGTCAGCGCTCGGCACAAAGGCTTTTCGGATTTTGCGACCTTCTTCAAGCCGCACAGGAATATTTTGCAAATTGGGCTCAACACTTGACAGGCGGCCTGTTTGTGTGAGATCTTGCACATAGCGCGTGTGAATTTTCCCGTCCTGCGCAATTTGCGGCGTGAGCCCTTGAACGTAGGTCGACTGGACTTTTGAAATCTGGCGATATTCCAAAATTTTTGCGACGATGAGGTGCTCAGGCGCGAAACTCTCGAGAATGTCAACCGATGTCGAATAGCCGGTTTTCGTTTTCTTGACTTTGGTGTCGCCTTGAATTTTCAGATGGTCAAAAAGCACGTCGCCCAGCTGTTTCGGGCTGTTAAGATTAAATTCCAGGCCTGCGAGCGTGTAAATTTCGGCTGTCAGCTGCGCAAGACGCGTCTGATTCTCACGTCCAATTGCGTCTAGCGTCCCTGCTTTCACGGCAACGCCCGCGAGTTCCATCTTCGCAAGCACGCGCGACAGCGGCATTTCCATATCCGTGAGCAACGAAAGCTGAGCGTTTTCTGTCAGCTCTGACAGAATTTTTTCTTTCGAGCTCGCCAAAATCTTGATTTTCCGTGCCAAATGCGGAAATAAAATGTCAGCTGACACCAGCGCACGTTTCGCGCCTTTGCCGTAAATCTCATCGTCTGATGGCAAAAATGCGTGCAAATAAAGGCGCGCGAGCGTTGAGAGCTTATTGTCCTCGGTCGTCGAGACCAGATATTTCGCGAGCATGGCGTCAAATGCGGGTAATTCGGGCGTCAAGCCGTGCTTTGCGAGCAAAACATAATTTTTCTTGTAATCGTAGGTATTCGTCGCGTCGAGCACTTTTTTCAAAAGCCCCAAATCCTGCGTCACATACTGCTTTTGAGCATTTCCCCAAGCAAAAGCTGCGATGGGCTCTCGGTGATAATTGTCCGACAAAATCTCGAGATAGTAAAAGTCGTCAGCCGCCACAGGACTTGCTGCGTCAGCTTCGACAAAGTCAACGTCAATTTCGTCAGCTGCCACAGAGCTTTCGGGCGTCCGAAAATCTGTCAGCTCAGGTTTCGTCGCTGTTGACGTATTTTCAGCTTTTTTGAGCGCTTCGCGAAATTGTCTGAACCCCATTTCATCGTAAAAATGCGCAAGCGACTCGGTTTTTGGACCCGTATAGGCCAGCGTGTCAAGCGTTATCTCAACGGGCGACGCAACATCAATCGTCGCAAGCGTCCGCGCCAAATATGCTTTCTCTTTATCCGCAATGATATTTTCTTTGAGTTTTGACGGCTTCATAGCGTCTACATGCGCGTAAACCCCGTCAAGCGAGCCGTATTCGTGCAGCAATTTGAGCGCCGTCTTTTCACCGACCTTCGTGATACCTGGATAATTGTCAGAATTGTCGCCCATGAGTGCCTTCAGCTCAATAAACTGCGCGGGCGTGATGCCCATTTGCGTCATCAAATACTCTGGCGTCCACGCCTCAAACTCAGCAACTCCCTTTTTGGAAATCTCAACGGTCGTATTTTCGTCTGCGAGCTGAATCATATCCTTGTCGCCCGTGACAATCGTAACCGCCCAATTCTCCCGTTCGGCATGTTTGTCAAGCGTCCCGATGATGTCGTCGGCTTCATAATTCACCAAATCATAATGTGCAATGCCAAGTTTCTCGATCATTTCCTTGATAAACGGCAATTGCTCGCGAAATTCCTCTGGCGTTTTGGCGCGGCCGCCCTTATAATCCACGCCTACATCCGCCGCAATGGCCGTGCGAAACGTCGTTTTTCCCGCATCAAACGCCACCAAAACGTGTGTCGGCTTCACGCGGCCGAGCAAATTTGTCAGCATCAAATGAAACCCATAAATCGCATTTGTATGCAGCCCCGACGGCGCTTTGAAACGATCAATCGACTGATACAACGCAAAAAATGCGCGAAACGCCACACTCGACCCATCAATTAACAGTAATTTCTTTTTTTCCATACCTCTATTTTAACAAAAAAGCCCGACAAGCAGGCTTTTCTTCATTGAATTTGTTTAACTAAATATTTACCTCTACTCAAACGCGGCCTGCCACGCAATTCCCTCGTATGTCCAACCAACAGACACCAAGTGGTCTTTCTCAGCTGCGTCCATCGTCTCAAAATGAGCTCCCACTCCTGCTGCAGGATTATACAAACGGTAAACTGGAGAACCCGATGGCTCCGAGTTAAACGCCACGCCCTCATCTTTCCAGCCGCGCTGAGTTGTCAAGACCTTGATTTCATTGCTGTCCATCGTGTAAAGATGTTCACCCGTCCCTGGATAATAAAGTCGCTCAACCGTCAGCGGAGATCTGCCGACAAAAGACTGATCGGTCGGTGCAGACCACGCCACACCCTCATCATGCCAATCTTTCAGCTTTGAAAGCGTCTGACTTTCATTCAAATCACGCGTATACAAATGCTCCTTATTAACAGAATTATACAAACGATAAATCGGTTGACTCGCTTCTTTTTTGTATTCATCTGCGCTTATCACAAGAAAAGTGTAATTAGGGGTGGTGCCCGTCAACGCAAATTTGGCATCAGTTTTCCAGTCAGCTGGATAATATCCATTGTACGACTTTACAGAACCCCCATAATAATCAAATCCGCTTGTCCACGCAGCCCACGTCATCGTGCTGATTGTCTTGTGTGAAAGGGGCGTCGACCAACGTCACTGTACTTGCCTGCGTTGAAGAACTTGCGCTGCTGCTTGTTGACTGAGCCTGGCTGCTTGATATACTTTGCGCCGATGGGACGAGCGCTCCCACAGAAAATACCGCTAATCCTGTAGCCGCCACTAAAGCTAAAATCGTTTTTTGCATGCTTTTTCTCCTATTGTTAATAACTACAGAAATCGCCAACAAAGTTGACGATTTAAGTTGAAATTTTAGTTACTTACTCAAACGCACTATACCACGCGATGCCCTCATTTTTCCAGCCACGTGTTTGAAGAACGCTGGTTTCATTTGCGTCCATCGTGATTAGATGACTCCCCACGCCCGCTGCGGGATTATAAAGCCTGTGAATCGAGGTAGCACTGTCCTCAGCCGTACTGGAATAAAAGGCAATTCCTTCTTTTGTCCAGCCCGCGGTCGTCGTCAACACGCTCACCTCGTTTGTATCTTTTGTGTAGAGATGTTCGCCCGTTGTGGGATTGTACAAGCGATAAACCGATGTGCCTGATGTCGCCGCCTGCCAAGAAATGCCCTCGTATGCCCAGTTTTTATCAAGCGTCGGCAACGTCGCTTTCTCATTTTCGTCCGTCGTGTACAGATGCGCCATACTTACCTTGTTATACAAACGATAAACGGGCGCTTCGTTGTCTTGGACTTTGATGTATTCCACGCCAGAATATATCGTTTTTGGATAGTCGTTAATGAAATAATTGTACGTACCTGTAGCATTCCCTGCCTCGTTTGGTACGAAAACTCCTGTTTTATTTGTGGTTGTTTTTCCATTTAGTACGAGTGTAAAATCGGCCACAGTCATATTTGAAGAGAGAGTCGGATTTATCGTAATTGTTTGTCCAACTTTAATTGTATCTGTTTTTATCTCAGCCATTGAGGCTGTGTACCCTATACTAGATGAACTCGCCGATGTTGTTGAACTCGTGCTACTATTGCTGTTGTTTGTTACCGTCGCATTAGTCTCCAAGATAGTCAATAATGCACCAAGAAACAGGCCCGATACCAACAGCGTCTTAACTATGGTTACTTTATTCCTCCTAATCATAATCCATACCATCCTATTCCTTCGGCTCTCCAGCCCCAAGATACTAACGTATTTCTTTCATTGAGACTGGATGTCCAAAAATGACTCGCTTTATTGGCAGGGGCCGCTG
>JAIRUZ010000057.1 GCA_031254115.1 Streptococcaceae bacterium | reverse complement strand
TGACTAAAATTGAAGAATTTTCTGGTCGTAAAGTGATTCGTGAAGCCAATAAGCCCTATTCGGGAACGGCTGTCATTGATGACTTCGGGCCGCGTCAGATGGAGACTGGCGAGCTGATTATCTATACATCAGCTGACCCCGTTTTACAAATTGCTGCACACGAAGAGATTATCTCTGTGGACGAGCTGATGAAGATTTGTGAGTATGTTCGCTCGATTACGCTTGTTGGCTCTGAATGGATGCTTGGTCGTATTATTGCGCGTCCATACGTTGGTGAGGCTGGTAACTTTGAGCGTACAGCCAACCGTCGTGATTTTGCACTTGCACCGTTTGGACGGACAGTCATGAATAATCTGGACGATGCAGGCTATCCAGTTATCTCAGTCGGTAAAATTCATGACATCTATGATGGCCAAGGGATCAACAAAGATATGGGACACAACAAAAACGATATGGACGGTGTGGATCGTATGCTTAAAGCGATGGCACTTCCTGAATTTGAAGAAGGCCTGCTTTTTGTCAATCTGGTGGACTTTGATGCAAAATACGGGCATCGTCGCAATCCAGAAGGCTATCGCGACGCGATTCAAGATCTTGATGGGCGTCTGCCAGAAATTATGGCAGCTATGAAAGAAGATGATCTTTTGATTATCACAGCTGATCACGGCAACGATCCGACTTTCATCGGCACCGATCACACACGTGAATATATCCCCATGATTTCATTCTCAAAGGCCTTTAAAGAGCCAAAACCACTGCCAAATGGGCATTTTGCAGACATCTCTGCCACGATTGCCGAAAACTTTAGTGTTGCCAAAGGAGACATTGGTGAGAGCTTCCTTAGTGCATTGGTTTAATCACTCAATCAGTCATTCAAAAGTCTGTCAGCGCTGACAGATTTTTGTGTTATAATAAATCAAGAAATTTACTCAGAAAGACTAGAAAATGGCATTTGAAAATTTGACCGAGCGCTTACAAGGCGTCTTTAAAAATCTGCGCGGCAAGCGCAAGCTGACGGAATCTGACGTGTCAGAGCTGACAAAGGAGATTCGCACGGCGCTGCTTGAGGCGGACGTCGCGTTGCCCGTTGTCAAGACGTTTATCAGCAATATCCGCACGCGCGCGATTGGCACCGAGATTTCAGAAGCGCTTGACCCCACGCAGCAATTTGTCAGCATTGTCAATGAAGAGCTGACAGCCATCTTGGGCGGCGGCGAGTCCGCACTCCTCAAATCCTCGCACATTCCAACGATTATCATGATGGTCGGTCTTCAGGGCGCAGGTAAAACCACGTTTGCGGGCAAATTGGCGAAAAAGCTCAAAGAAGAAGAGCACGCGCGCCCGCTGATGGTTGCGGCCGATGTTTATCGGCCAGCTGCCATTGATCAGCTGAAAACGCTTGGCGAGCAGCTTGACGTGCCTGTTTACGATGAAGGCGTTTCTGAAAATCCTGTGACAATTGTCAAAAACGGCCTCGCAAAAGCGGCGGCTGACAAAAATGATTACGTCCTGATTGACACGGCGGGACGTCTTGAAATTGACGATACGCTGATGAACGAGCTGATGGAAATCAAACAGCTTGCAGCTCCAACCGAAATTCTCTTGACCGTGGACGCAATGACAGGACAAGTCGCCGCGCAAGTTGCCAAAACATTTGACGAAAAGCTTGACATCACAGGCGTGATTATCACGAAGCTCGACGGCGATACGCGTGGTGGTGCGGCGCTTTCCATTCGCGAAATTACTGGTAAGCCGATAAAATTCACAGGTACGGGCGAAAAACTCGCTGATCTCGAAGTTTTCTACCCCGACCGCATGGCAAGCCGGATTCTTGGCATGGGCGATTTGCTCACGCTGATTGAGCGCGCGCAGGCGCAATACGACGAGGCTGAGCAAGAAAAACTTGCGCAGAAAATGGCTGAAAATCGCTTTGATTTCCAAGATTTCGTTGAGCAACTTGATCAAGTCAATAACATGGGCGGCATGGAATCTGTCATGAAAATGATGCCAGGCATGGCAAATCTGCCAGGCGCTGCGATGAAACAAATTGACGAGAAACAGATTAACCGTCAAAAAGCGATTGTGCAGTCAATGACGCCCGCTGAGCGCCGACTCGAAGCCGAACTTTCTCCCGCGCGCCGTCGAAGACTTGCCACAGGCTCAGGAAATTCGTATGTCGATGTCAATAAATTTATCAAACAATTTAACCAGTCAAAGGACATGATGCAAGCCGTTATGGACGGCGATATGACGAAAATGATGTCCGCAATGGGTGCAAAACGTGGTCCGAACGGTCAAATGCCTGATATGGGTGCGCTTGCCGATATGATGGGCGGCATGGACCTATCGGCATTGGGCGGCAGTTTACCAGGCGGAATGCCCGACACGTCAGCCATGTTTGGTGGCGGTCTCAAAGGTAAAGCAACTGAATTTGCCATGAAACAAGCCATGAAACGTGCTCAGAAAAAAATGAAAAAAGGCAAGAAAAAATAGAAAATTTTTCCTTAAAGTGCTATAATATAAACAAGCGAATCGAGGACAGTGAAAGCTCGAATACAAAACTGGCGTATCAAAAATTAAATAAACTAAAGTAATAAATAAAGGTGGAACCGCGCGCAAGCGCCCTTTGATTGGAAAGTCTGGGGTGTTTGTGTGCGGTTTTTCTTTAAGGAGAATTTCAAATGAAAAAAATTTTGTGGATTTTTGTTGGGCTGATTTATGGGACCTTTTTCTTCAATGTTTTGACAGTAGTAGAACTTTTTCAACTCTTTAAGCCAGGTGATACCTATCTGAACCAATTGGGAGCAGGTTTGATGAGCTTTGGCTTGAGCATTTTTCTCGGAATAGCCTGCATGATTGCAGCGGTCGTTTTTGGGATTATTTGGTTGGTAAAAGCTATTCGGGCGCGTGAAATTAAGATCAACCGAACGGCAAAACTGGTATTGATTCCTTTTTATCTGGTAAATTTCATGTACTGGCAACTCTATTTTATGTTTCCAATAATTGCAAGCCGAGGCACAGTCATCTTTATTTTCCCAGTATTAGGAGTGATTTATTTCCCCATGATAGTCGTGAGCGTCTTTACCTATTTTACGATTTTAGTTACCTCACTCCCGATTATCGTTGAAGATTGGCGCTCCAAAAAAGATAATGTGAAATCATCAGTAATCCCACTTATTTTACTGGATCTTCTCGTCTTAGGAATAATAGCGTTGAATGTCATTGGAGGGAATATCAATATGACCCAGAAGCTTCCATTTTGGATCTTATTTGGGCTCTTTGCAGCCCTGAATGTCTGGGGCTTCCTTTCCAAAAAAGTGGGACTGAGACTGATTAATACACTCTTTTTACTCACAGAAGTTTTAGATATTATATGCGCTCCTTTTGTGGTGCACACTTTGGTGAAGAGTAAGAGAACAAGTGAAAGATAGAAAAGAGGAATTTATGCTAACAATCAATTTGAAGAAAACGAGGCAGCACGTGTGGGGACGAGAGTTATTACTTAGTTAGTAGCAAAAGATTAATTATTTGTAAAACCTTTAGAAGCTTATGAATTAAGCGAATTTTATAGTAAAGAAGAGGAATAAACCATGACAAACAAACTTTCATTTCAAGACATTATCTTAACCCTGCAGGGTTTCTGGGCGAAGCAGGGCGCGAACTTGATGCAGGCTTACGACAACGAGGTTGGGGCGGGGACGATGTCGCCTTATACTTTCTTGCGCTCAAATGGGCCAGAGCCTTGGGGGGCGGCTTATGTGCAGCCTTCGCGTCGTCCGGCTGACGGCCGTTATGGAGAAAATCCGAACCGACTTTTCCAGCATCATCAGTTCCAAGTCGTTTTGAAGCCGTCGCCAAAGAATATTCA
>JAIRUZ010000045.1 GCA_031254115.1 Streptococcaceae bacterium | reverse complement strand
TCCAAAAATTGATTGGGCACAAAGCCTTGCTTTTCAAGCTCCGTCTGCAACATTTCGCGCCCTTTGCTGAGCGAAAATTCCTTATCTTGACTCTTGAAAAAATTCTTGATTTTATTGCGTGCGCGATTGGTTGCGACCATATTGACCCAGTCGCGCGACGGACCAAAGCTTGTCTTTGACGTGATGATTTCCACGCGATCGCCCGTTTTCAGCTTGACAGAAAGTGGCTGCATGCGTTCATTGACTTTTGCGCCAACCGCATGATCCCCCACTTGCGTGTGAATCGAATATGCAAAGTCAATCGGCCCAGAACCAGCTGGCAGCTCTTGAACCGCGCCTTGCGGCGTGAAAACATAGATTTTATCAGATAGAAGATCTTCCTGAACAGCTTTCACAAATTTTTCGGCATCATCGCCCGCTTGCTCGTGCAATTCTTCCAAATCATGCAGCCAGCCGATCGTTTGCGTCAAATCACTCGCATTGACGCCTTTAGTGACACCTTTTTTATACGCCCAGTGCGCCGCCACACCAAATTCCGCAATTTCGTGCATTTCTTGCGTCCGAATCTGAAATTCGACCGGTCCTTTAGGCCCATAAACCGTCGTGTGAATGGATTGATACCCATTGACTTTAGGATTTGCAATATAATCCTTAAAACGCCCAGCCATCGGCCGCCACATATCGTGAATGTAACCCAGCATCGTGTACGCTTGCGCAGTTGTCTGCGTGATGCAGCGAATCGCAATCAAATCATAAATCTCATCAAAACGTTTTTTCTTGTCGTGCATTTTACGATAGATGCTGTAAATATGCTTCGGACGCCCCGCAATTGTTGCGTTTACGCCCACTTCATCTATACGTTGAGTTAATTTTTCAATGATCTGCGTGACTTGGGCCTCGCGATCAGCGCGTTTTTCAGACATCAGACCGCGGATTTTATAAAATTCGGCTTCATTTAAATAGCGAAAACTGAGATCTTCGAGCTCCCATTTGATGCTCGCAATACCGAGCCTGTCGGCAAGTGGGGCATAAATCTCCATTGTTTCGCGAGAAATACGCTGCTGCTTGTCCAGCCGCAGATGTTTCAGCGTCTGCATATTATGCAAACGATCGGCCAATTTCACGAGAATCACACGAATATCGTGGCTCATCGCCATCAGCAACTTTTGGTGATTTTCCGCCAATTGTAGCGCGTGCGATTTGTATTCCACTTTGCCAAGTTTGGTCACGCCGTCTACAATATCTGCGATTTCATCGCCGAAAAGCTCGCGCAAATCAGATTCTGTAAAGCCCGTATCTTCAACCACATCATGCAAAAAACCGCATGAAAGAGTGATGGCGTCCAAATGCAGCGACGCGAGAATGCCCGCCACTTGAATCGGGTGAATGACATACGCCTCGCCAGACGCACGAAATTGCTCCGCATGCGCGATTTCTGCACAACGAAGCGCCTTGGCCACTAGCGCCAAATCGGTTTCTGATAAATAATTTGCGACTGTATCAAGCACTTCTTGACCTGTTAAAATTTGAGTGTTTGCCATCTCACCTCTCCTCACACATTTTTTCTATTTTATCATAAACCAAGTAAGCGCGGGCTATGAGAGTTCTGTCAGCGCTGACAGAGCCGATAATGCGTACAACGGCGCTGTTTCCGCACGCAAAATCCGCGGACCAAGACCCATACATTCTGCGCCCGCAGCTGTAAAAGCTTCAATTTCTTGCGGCGAAATACCGCCTTCAGGCCCAAAAATTAAGAGTATTTTGCTGCCAGGTTGGCACGACTGTAAACGTTGTGTCAATTTGCTTGACTCACCCTGTTTGGCAGATTCCTCGTAAGCCACCAAAACCACATCAAATTCGCAAAAGCGCTCTATCAGCGCTGACAGACTTTCAAAAAGTGCGATTTGAGGAATCAGTTGGCGAAGCGATTGCTCGGCGGCTGAGCGCGCAATTTTCTCAAGTTTTGTCGTGCGTTTGGCGCGTTTTTCTGCATTCCATTTCACGACCGACCATTCAAAAGGCGCGGCCCAAATCGCGTTTGCCCCCAACTCGGTTGATTTTTCAGCGATAAGCTCAAGCTTATCCCCTTTTGGAAAGCCGACAGCGACCGTGGCCTTAACGGGTAACTCTGTCAGCGCTGGCAGAATTTCTTTGAGTACAAACGTTCGATTTTCAGGGCTTGCAACCTCGCCCAGCCCGATTACGCCGCCGTCAAAAGCCAAGCGCACGGTATCGCCCATTTTCGCGCGCATGACCGTAAAAATGTGATGCGCCGCTACCGCATCGTCAAGCATAAATAGCGCCCCTACCTCGGGCATCTGCCGCAACACAAAATATTGATTTGCCACTTTACACCTCTTCTCTCTTTGTAAACACAAGACAATGCCACAATCCCTGCTGCAACCGCGTTTCAAGCTGTAAACCAGCTGTCAAGTAGCTGTCAAGCACTTTGTCAACCTGATCCTCAAAAATACCCGATAAAATCACGTGGCCGCCTGATTTCACAAGCCGCGCGGCATCCATCGGCATTCTGAGCAAAACATCTGCCAATATATTCGCCACGATTACCTCGGCGTCTTGGGTGACGTTCTTAAGCAAATCGCCTGCTGCGACGTGAATTTTCGTGGTCGTGCGGGGGTTGAGCGCGATATTCTCTTCGGCCACTCGGACGGCGGTCGCGTCAAGATCGTAGGCGTAGATTTCTTTCGCGCCGAGCAATGCGCCAGCAATCGAGAGGACGCCTGAGCCCGTTCCAACGTCAAGCACGGTTTCGCCGCCGCGCAGAACCATTTCCAGCGCCCAGAGCGACATTTTCGTGGTCGGATGCGTGCCCGTGCCGAACGCCATGCCGGGGTCTAGAAAAATGAGTTTCTCGTTTTTAGAGGTCGCCTGATAATTTGCCCAACTCGGCACGATTGTCAGCTGACGCGAGATGCGAACAGGCTGGAAATACTGTTTCCA
>JAIRUZ010000022.1 GCA_031254115.1 Streptococcaceae bacterium | reverse complement strand
TAATCTGAAGATTAAGACGGCGGCATTGCGGCTGATGATGCTCTCAAAAAATAAAACCTATCAGCGGCGTATATTTGCGTTTGGGGACTTTATCAGTTGTCCCGCGGTGTCGTACAATAGGGCGCTCTTGCAGGATTTCAAGTTTGATGAAGAAATGAAGGTGTCGCTTGATTGGGAGGCTTGGGAACGCATTATGCGGCGGCCAGGCGCGATTTATTTTCTGCCGCAAAAATTGATGGGACACCGTATTCACGCAGGTTCTGAGACGACAAATATGATTCAAGACGCGACGCGCGATTCAGAGGATTTCATCATGTTTCGGAGATATTGGGGCGTGCGCATGGCGCGGTTTCTCACGCGGTTGTACAGCAACAGCCAAAAAACAAATCAATGAAAAAATTGGTCAGTTCGTTTGACCAATTTTCTTTTTGGCGATGAGGCGCAAGAGTTTTAGCGCAAGCTCGGAGGACGCGAGTGTCAGCAGGAAGCGATAGACTTTTTCGCTTTTGTAGAACCAAATTTGTTTGTTTACGTCAGCTGACAGAAGCCGATTTTGCTGCCAGAGCTGATGAAAAAGTGTGTCAGCTGCGGGTGAGCTTTTGGACAGCACGCATTTTCGTGCCAGCGCATCGTTATCACGCATCACAATTTCCTGCATGAGTGTCAGCGCTGACGGATGATTTTTAGCGACCAATGCCAGCCGCTCGGTATTCATTTGCAAAAAATAAAGCTGATTGTCTGAAATGCCCGTCGTTGTCAGGCTTTTCGGATTGGGTCTGTAATAATACCCGAAATAATCAACGTAGACGAGCGCTGACGAAAGGTCTAACAGCTGAATCAGCAGCAGCATGTCCTCAAAAATGCGCGTATCAGGAAATGTCAGCCGCGTCATGAGTTCGCGCGGATAGAGCTTGCCCCAAGAGCCTGTTGGAAATGCGCTGTCAGAAAATGCCAGCCGCAATTTCGGTTCAAATTTGTGCACGATTTTTTGAGCTGCGCGAGTCTCTGAAACTTCAAAATCTGTCAGCTCGCGCGTGACTTTGCAAACGGCGATTTGCTGCGGCTCAGCGTTGTCAGCTGTTACAGCGGCGACAAGCTTTTCAATCATCTGGACGTTCAGCAAATCATCTGAATCCACAAATGTCACAAAATCACCCGAGAATTTTGTCAGCCCGTAATTTCTGGCGGACGCAAGCCCGCCATTTTCCTTGTCGAAAACGCTCAGCCGCGCGTCTGCGAACGCCCATTTTTTGGCAATTTCAGCTGACGAATCGGTTGAGCCATCGTTGACGACGATAATTTCAAGATTTTTGTACGTTTGCTCCGTGATTGAGCGCAAGCACGCGTCCAAATAATTCTCAACGTTGTAAATCGGAACAATAACAGAAACTAATTTTTCATTCATTTGCGCCCTCCAAACCGTCGCGGCAAAATCGTCCGCACTTCATTGACAATCGCTGCGCGCAGCCCAACAAGAATCATTATATAGACGCACGTGCCCAACAGCGCAATCAAAATATAATGCAGAAAGCTGACTGTCAGTTCTTGATTGAGCCAGAAAACGAAAAAGAAAGTGGCAGCGCCAGCCAAACCATATTTCCAAAATCCCTTTGTCAGCTCTGACAAAGAAAAAGTCTCCCTGACATACCACACTTCAACGCCCGTAATCACAATTTCAGCCATGACCGTTGCAATGACAGCGCCCAGCGCGCCAAAAGAAGGAATCACAATAAAATTGAGTATCACATTTGCGCCGAGTCCCAAAATCATTGCTAGCGTATAAGCCTTCATTTTCCGTGTCGCAAGCAGAAATTGAGGCCCCAAGGTTGTATTCCACGCAATCGGCAAAATAACAAGCGATTCAATAAAAAGTAGAAAACTCACGTCCTTAAATTCTGAACCCAGAAAAGCGGCAACAAACGTATTTGAGACCCCCATCAGTCCTGCGACAAGTAAAAAAGAAACGCTTGTAGAAAGATTCAGCGATTTTAATGTTAATTCTTTCACTTGCTTATCTTCATGGTCCGCGACGAGCTTTGATAGCCGTGAAACAAAAACAGCGCTAAAACTTGTCACTAACGTAAAAGCAACACGAACGATGGTGTCAGACTGGAAATAAAAGCCTGCCGCCGTTGCACCGTGAAAAAATTCCAACATCGTTTTGGTAATATTTGGGTAAAGCTGCAAAGAGGCAAGCGGCAAAAAAAGCAATAATACCGAGCCAAAATGCGAAAAAATGTGCAACTCACGCAAGGGCACTCTGACCAGCTCATGGCGCAGAAAAGGCCAAATGCTCATATTGCCAAGCAACACAGGAAAAGTTGTCAGCGCAATATAAAGCCACAAATCATTTGAAGAACGCACCAAAAGAAAAATCAAACCAACAGAGATGATTTTGATAATTGTATTTCTGACAGCGATAATCCGGAAATCTTCAATGCCTTTAAAATACCACGTGATATCAAACGCAACTGAAATAATTGACACACCTTGCAGAAGATACAGCGCGCGATAATTCGGAATCTGAAAAACAAAAATCAAAAAGATAATTGCCGAAATAATCACAGCAAGTAATTGCAAGAGATTCAACTCAAAAAATATTTTGCTACGTTGAAATTTATCTCCCTGAAAAGCAGCAATTTCCCGATTTCCATAAAGTTGAATGCCAAGAGAACTAAACAGAACAAAATAAAACGCAAAGGCTGATGTCACCGTATTGAGTCCAATGCCTGTAGCACCTAGAAGCCTAGAAACATAAGGCACGACAAGAAGCGGTAAAAGCAAGGACAGCACCTGATAAGAGGTGTTGTAAAACATATTTTTTAAAAGTTTCATAAACCCCTTATTTTTCAAAACTCGATTTCTGAGAAAATTTTGCCTCAAATAAATCTGTCAATTGCTTATGCGCGATTTTCCACTCCTCATAAGGCAATTCAGATTCATAGATACAGATAACTTTCGCTCGCGAATTGAGCGTAGCTGCATTTTTAGAGTTAAAGTCAATATAGACATAAGCCCCAAATTTTTGAGAATTTCTAGGAATAAATTTACCCAAAAGACGATGATAATCCTGTGTAATCCAAATATTAATATCGTTGCGTGTTCTAAAACGATTAGTGCTTGTCTCTCTAAAGACAGGCTCGAGAAGAGTAGATAATGCATGGAACGTTGATTTGTTCACCGCCATCGGCAAATGATCCGCTTGAAAGCCAATATTGCGGTTGACATAACGCAAAAGCGGTGTCAAATAAAGATTGGCGAAAACAGACAAAGTTCCATTTCTGAGGGAATAAAGCTTCCGATTGATTAACTTTTTTGGGAAATCAACAGAATTGAGCGCAGCCATATTGTTGTATTTAGCGGTATCAAAGCGTGTAGCAGCTTGTGGCGGCATCAAAAACGCTTGCATTTTAGGAAGCCCATTCACAAAAAAATCGGAAGGAGACGTCACGGCATTTAAAGGTGTATCGTCATTAAAAATAACAAACTGTTCCGCAAGCTCTTCAATACGATCAAAATTGAGCTCAATCACATTGCTATTAAAAGTGGGTAAAAACTGGGCAGAAATATAATCTTTATGCGTCACAATATTCAATTTTGGATGCGTGATGTCTAGCCATTCTGGTAAATGTCCTTGAGTCACAATATGAATTTTATTGACCCAAGATGCGTATTTTTCAACGGAGCGCATCCAAAATTTAAAATCAATGCCATTGCGATAACGGGAATCGCTATTACGAGAGATATCAGAAATTTCGTTCTCATAGGAACGCTTTTCTGCGAGCCATTTTGAATCGCTACCGTCTAAATAAGTCACGATAAAATCTATTTTTTCTGTCATTACATTTCTTTCTCATAACTCGATTTGTTTGGTAGTACCGTGTCAAAAGCCGCGGCGTACTCAGCCATAATCGCATCAAAATCGCCCGTTTCAACACCATCATTGATAGAATAAAGATAATATTTCTGATTCCGAATATCGTTAAAAATTTTCTGATTATTTGCGTCATCATCCCGAATATAATAATTCCCAAAACCAACATGCACGCTTCTTGGAACAAAATTTCCAGAGCACATTTGCCACCATTGTGCGACCCATTGATTGGTATCAAGCGCACCGCGAAAACGATTGGCACACGTCTCTTCAAAATATTTTGATTCTATTGTCCAAAGTGTTTCAAACGTTTTTCTCTGAAGAGAGGAAGGAAAATGGCTGATAAAAAATCCGGGCACGCGTCCCCAAGGCAACATCAGAAAATTGACAATCCCTAATGCACCGTATTTGGGATTAAACCATTGAAACGGGTGTTTTCTAACAACGGAACGCCAGTTAAAATGTTCATTGATGATTTCGGCATCAGACGTAATCACCAAATTTTGATGATATTTCAAAGGAATGAGTGGATTGAGAATCGCCTCACAGCGTGGTTTTCCATTTTTAAAGAAAAAGTCAGGTTTTACAGGTTTCAACAAAAAGGTATCATCATTAAAATAGACAAAATTTTCAGATAAGTCAGGAATTCGGAACAGATTCAAATCAATCGTGTTGGAGTTGAAAGTCGGGAGATATTCTTTGGGAATAAAATCTTCGTGATTCACGATGACTAATTTTGGATTTGTCGTATCAAGCCACTCAGGCAAATGTCCCCAAGTCACGAAAAAGATTTTACGCACCCATGGCGCAAAATTTTCAATGCCGCGAAAAACATATTTTAACGTTCCCATGTCGCGATAACGTTGAATGCGATTGTCATCGTGATCGTTGACATCATATTTTGCGCGCTCGGTCTGCCATGCGGGGTCATTGCCGTCGACCCACGTGATGACAATATCAATATCTGAAGTCATAAAATTCCTATTCTATAGTCACGAAACCTTTATTTTGTGGAAGAAGTGCTTGATGTATTGCTTGAAGAAGCTATCGTGCTGCTTGATGAGGGTAAAGCAGACGTGCTGGAGGAGCTTGAAGTGCTTGAAGAAGTTGCTGTGCTGCTTGATGGGGGTAAAACAGACGTACTAGAAGCGCTAGATGCAGAAACTGACGGAAGCGTTGCAGCTGTTTTTGACGCAGAATACAGGGTTTGCGCATAAAAAGCAGTGCCTTCATTTTTCCACGCGGGCGTTGCCGTAATCACCTTTATCTCATAACCGGATGTCGTCCAGAGGTGGACTTTCAAAACAGGCGAATAAGCCCGATAAATCGGAATAGAGCCGCCAGAATAAAAGGCGATTCCCTCTTTGTTCCACCCGACTTTCGCATTGGTAGTGTATTCGTTTAGGTCCGTTGTGTAGAGATGCTGCCGGATAGCGGGGTTGTACATTCTATAAATAGGTTTACCGCTGGTTGGAGCAACCCAATTTACACCTTCGTAATTCCAGCCGCTGGAAGAGAGAACTTGCGCTTCATATCTATCTTTCGTATACAGATGCTCATTTGTGATGGGGCTAAAGAGGCGATAAATATAACCAGTTCCAGCAGGAACGCTGCTATCAGCGGCGCTCATGATATTCGCATAGTCAATACTGACATCAAATCCGCCGCTGACACCAGAAAAATGCGTGTCTGAATTAAACTGCCACATGCCGTATTGCGTATTCCAGAGATTAGAAGCAGACGGTGTGTAAGGATATTGCGCCATCCAAATGTTACTATTTCCAAAAGCGGAAAGATTGAGGCCTTGACTTGCAACATAGGTCGGAAAAGTATACAAGAGCGTTTTTGCGTATCCGTTTGCTTTGAGCTGCGCCGCAAAAGCTGTTGCATTTGCCTGGGGGTTATGTCCGGTGGTAGAGGAGTCTTCGAGGTCATCGACCATGACGGTTGTTGAGGGAAGCGAGAGGCTTTTGGCTTGCGAAGCGAAGAAATTGGCTTCGGCCTGTGCACTGGCGGTTGATGTAAAATGCGCATAGTGATAAGCGCCTACCTGTAAGCCGGCCGCTTTCGCATTTGCAAGTTGCGTGGCAGCATAGGGATTCGTGTAGTCTGTGCTTTCTGTGAGTTTCACAATAACGCCTTTGGCACCCGCATTTTTCATGGCCTGATAGCTGGCAACGGAAATATTGCCTTGCCAAGAAGAAACGTCAACCACGTCAGTCCGTGGAATGCCGCCTTGACCTGCTGTCAGCGTTGGAATTCCGTCAGCCGAAGCTGCAAACGGCGTTGTCAGCGCTGACAGAAAAAGGATAAAAGGTAAGAATGAAATCTTCTTCATGCGTTCATTTTATCAAAAAGCGTCGCAATATGCAAAGGTTTTCGGTTCTGTTATATTTTGATATAATAGAGTTAGAAAGGCAGATAATGAAAAAGAAAATTCTTATTCCGATTTTGGCGGTTCTGTTGGTAGCTGTTGGCATTGTCGTGTATTTTGGCATGACAGGCAGCAAGAAGACAACGATGGCTTCGTCAGCTGATAAAACCAGTCAAACGTCAAGTACAAGTACAAGTGAGACGAGTTCCTCTGAAAGTTTGAGCAACTCAACCATGATGTCAAGCTCAACCATGATGTCGAGCTCGTCCATGATGACAAATTCGTCAAGCGTTACGATAGAAAACAAAGGCGAAGTGGCTGTGGACGCTGTGACGCAAGCACGAAGTGCGCTCAAGGCTGCAGGATTTGCGGAGCAAAATTTTGGCGACGGCGACATCAAAACTATCATTGCAAAAGCGAGCGCCGCAGGAGAAACAGTCGTGCAATATGCCGAGGCAAATAACTTGCCTAAAAACTAACTGACCGCCACAGGTGTTCCCGCTCGGAGTGGCGTTTTTAGCGTATTCATGCTATAATTTTTGAGTAAATATATAGAACGTATGGAGGTCTTTCACAGAATGAAAGGTATAATTTTAGCAGGTGGGTCGGGCACTCGTCTTTATCCGTTGACGCGTGCGGCATCAAAGCAGCTCATGCCAATTTACGATAAACCAATGATTTATTATCCACTGTCAACTTTGATGCTGGCAGGAATTAAAGATATTTTGATTATTTCAACGCCTGAGGATACGCCACGGTTCAAAGAATTGCTCGGCGATGGCTCAGAGCTTGGCATTCATTTGGTGTATGCCGTTCAACCTTCTCCAGATGGGCTTGCCCAGGCTTTCATCATTGGTGCTGATTTCATTGGAGACGATAGTGTTGCTCTTATACTTGGTGATAATATTTATCATGGACCAGGAATGTCGAAGTTGCTGCAGGGCGCAGCCGCAAAAGAGCACGGGGCAACGGTTTTCGGTTATCATGTGACAGACCCAGAGCGCTTTGGTGTCGTTGAGTTTGATGAAAATATGAACGCTATTTCGATTGAAGAAAAGCCAGAGCAACCTAAATCTAACTATGCAGTAACGGGGCTTTATTTCTATGACAATGATGTTGTGGAAATTGCGAAGAATATCGCCCCATCTCCTCGTGGAGAGCTAGAAATCACCGATGTGAACAAGGTTTACTTAGAGCGCGGTGATTTGTCAGTTGAGCTTATGGGGCGTGGTTTTGCGTGGCTTGACACGGGCACTCATGCTTCCCTGCTTGAAGCAGCACAATATATCGAGACCGTGCAACGCATGCAAAATGTCATGGTGGCAAATCTCGAGGAAATCGCGTGGCGCATGGGCTATATCAGTGCAGAACACGTGCGTGAACTTGCGCAGCCGCTGAAGAAAAACGACTATGGACAATATTTATTGAGACTGGTTGGGGAAGCTTAATGGCCTTAATCGAATCAGCCGAGCAGTTTTCAGAGCGTTTTCTAAACGAACTGTCAGAACTTTTAGAGCCGAAAAACAATCAAGTTCATTATTTCACATTCACACCGCTTCATGACGCAGCTGACAAGAAAAACAGGCACAATAAGTTTGTCAATCAAGTGCTTGCGAAAATCCAAGATTCGGGCCGTGAGGTGCTCGATGTTAGACTTCATACAAATCAGCTGGGCGTCCTCGTCGTTGTCGTGCTTTACAAATAGACGAGCTCAGAAAGTCGTTTTAAAGTTTGACGCGTCGAAAAAAGCTCTGTCAGCGCTGACAGAAAAATAAGGAGATCTGAAAATGAAATTTTTGGAGAAAAATGAAAAGATTCACAGTTACCAATTTACTGTTGTGACAAAAGTGGGAATGAAGCGCGCGGATGCAGAGCTCAATCAGGAACTCAACGTTGTGCTTGACGATTTGCAAGCGCAGGGCTATGAAATCGTGAATGTTCAGATGTCAGCCGTCTTTACCGCACTGCTTTCCGCCTCCGTGAGATATTTGATTTTATACAAATAACTGTCAGCGCTGACAGAAAGTTTATAGTTTATAGAAAGAAGCCTAGATGATAAAGCATATTGTTGAAGTTCATGTCGA
>JAIRUZ010000072.1 GCA_031254115.1 Streptococcaceae bacterium | reverse complement strand
CTTTCATCTCTTCAAGTGCGATTGGATAAATAACGGCTTGTCCAATTTTGGGAACCAAAATCGTCTGAATCCTGCTGCCGCGGGCTTTTTTATCGTGGGACACTGCACAGAAGAGAAGTGCTTCGTCCCAAGGTGCATAGCTGACAGGCAGGCCAAATTTCTCACACATCTGCTGAATTTTCTCTGTCAGTCCTGCTTCAACCAGACCTTTTTCCTCTGCAATTTTCGTCATTTGTATCATACCAATTGCGACAGCCTCGCCGTGCATGACCTGACCATAGCCAGCCGTTGCTTCGATTGCGTGGCCGATTGTATGCCCAAAATTCAGCAAGAGACGGCTGCCATTGTCCAGCTCGTCCTCAACGACGACGCGGCGCTTGACCTCAATCGCATGAGCAATCAGAAACTCGGCATTATCCAAAATCTCGTCAGCTGTCAGCGCTGACAACTTTTCCCAAAGCTCTGTGTCTGCGATCAGGGCGCACTTGATGACCTCACCCATGCCCTCAATCAATTCGCGCCACCCCAAAGTCGTAAGAACTTCTGGGTCAATTAGCACACCGTCAGGCTGGGCAAATGTCCCAATCATATTTTTAACAAAGCTACTGTTAATCCCCGTCTTGCCACCGACCGAGCTATCGACCTGCGCCGTCAAGCTTGTCGCAATCTGCAAAAAATGAATGCCACGCATATAAGTTGAGGCCACAAAAGCCGCCAAATCGCCTACAACGCCTCCACCCAGCGCAATAATCCCGTCAGATCGTGTGAGGCCAGAGCCTGCACAAAAATCCCACGCGTCTTCTGCCGTCCGCAGATTTTTACTTGCCTCGCCCGCACGAAATTCAAAAACTGACACCTCGTCAAAGCCCGATTCCGTTAAAGCCGACACAACTTTTTCCGCATAAAGTGGCCCGACATTTGAGTCTGTGATGAGCACAATTTTCTGTGGCTGCCAAAGCGACGCAACCCAAGCGCCAACTGACTGGAGACTCCCCCGCTCGATGATAATATCGTAAGATTTTTGTGGGAGGTTTATTGTGATATTCATAGTTTTTCAACTTTCTTTAGCCAGTTTTCATAGCTCACTTTTGAGAGCTGACTTAGTTTTTTAAGGCTTTCATTTTCTGACTTTTTCCGTGCGGCTTCCTTTGCAGGATAGATTTCCTCCGTCATGCCCTGAAAAAGCGCCGCAATCACAAACCTGAAATTTTCCTCTGCCGCCCAGCCCCAATTTAGCGCGAAAGGATAGGAAAAAGCATTTCCCTTGTTAATTCGCGCGAAAAGAGCGGCCTCAATCGGCGTTGTGCCGTAACCGCAGAGCACATTTGGGCAAGTATTCAGCGCCAGCTGAAATCCGAGACCTGAACTGCAACCGCCAATGACAAAATCTGCCTCGCCTTCATTGAGTAATTTGCCTGCTAAAATCGCACTATTCACGTAACTCCGCGGCTCTTTGGCTCTATAATCCACAAGCATGTGGCCATATTTCTCAGAAAGTTCTCGTAAAATTTCAAACGCGGCGACTGCGCCTTCTACAATGCTGCTTCCCGTCACAAACGCGATTTTCATAGTTTTTTCTCCAATTCTTTTTGAATCGCAGTCACAGGCATGTCTTTGCCCGTCCAGAGTTTGAAGCTCTCGGCAGCCTGATAGAGCAGCATTCCCACACCGTTTGCGGTTCTTGCACCTTGAGACTTGGCATTTTTGAGAAATGGCGTTTCAGGAATTTTGTAAATCGCGTCCGCCACAAATTGTCCGCTGTCAAATTTGACTGCGCTCGCAAGAGGACTCGAAAGGCCGTCCATACCCACGGAAGTCGCGTTCACGACGATTTTTGATTCTGTAACAGCTGACGAAGTTTTTTCCACCTGATTTATGTCAAATAACTCAATTTTTATGCCTGTCAGCGCTGACAAAGTCTGTAATTTTTCAGAAAGTGGCTGAAAACTTGCACTTCGTCGTGCCAATACCGTGATTTTGCTTGCGGACTGGAGCGCCGCTTCCGCGATAATCGCAAGTGCCGCGCCGCCGCCGCCTAAGACAACGACTGACTCGCCCGCTGGGCGAAAGCCATTTTTCGCCGCCATACGCCAGAACCCGAGCCCGTCTGTATTGTGCCCGATAAGCGTTCCGTCGCGGTTTTCAATCGTATTAATCGCGCCAATGAGCTTCGCCGACTCGCTGAGATCGTTGACGTACCACATCGCGAGCTGCTTGTACGGCATCGAAAGATTGACACCATACATATTGAGCAGCCGAATATTGCCAAGCGCCGCTTTTAATAATGTATCTTTTTTGTCCGACGGCTCGTTTTCTTTCAGCTCCCATGCCGTGTAAACCCCATTTTCGCCTGTCAATTCAAACGCAAGATTGTGAATAAATGGCGACAGACTGTGCTTAATCGGATTCGCAATCACCGCCGCCATACGCGTGTACCCATTGATTTCCATGAAGTTATTATAGCATTTTAACATATAAAAAACCGCCTGTCAGCGCTGACAGGCGGCTCATTATAACGAATTACGCTTTATTAGCTGATCCGAACACATCAATGCGTTCTTCAACTGAAGCCGTGATAGCGTCAAAGCCAGGTTTCAAGAATTTACGTGGATCAAAGAGTTTCTTCGCCATGTATTCTGCTTCATTGGCATTGAAGACGCCGACGTGCTCACGCATTGCAGCGCAGAAAGCAAG
>JAIRUZ010000034.1 GCA_031254115.1 Streptococcaceae bacterium | reverse complement strand
TTCATCGGCTGATGATGTGCGTTCAGCACGATTGAATGCTCGTTGTAATAGGCATAGGGCGAATATTGAAAGCCCCAGTTCTCATCGCCTAAGCTCATACGGATAATGCGATGATTGCTTCGCGCGGCTTTATTTTCGCTGCCGTAAAAGCCTTCATTTTCCATGCACAGCGCACATTCAGGATAGCTTGAAGTCTTGATTAACTTTGCCGCCGCAATGGCTTTGGGATCTTTTTCAGGCTTGGATAGATTGATTGTGATTTCTAAATCACCGTATTTTGACGGCTGACGAAAGGCCAGATTTTTCGCAATGTCACGTGTCTTGACTTGATTGACCGTGCGTGCCAGCTCATAGAAATAATCCGTGGCTTTTTCTGGACTTTCCTCGTATTTTTGCCAAAACTGAGAATTGATAACACTTGGCTTTGGTGTGATAAAGTCCATCAGGGCGGATTCGTAAAAGTCATCTGCCAATTTTCCGTTGTCAGCCGCAAGTTTGAGAAGGTTATCTTTAAGCTCAAGGCTTGTCAGTCTGTGTGCCGATTTGTCAGCGCTGACAGACTTTTCTAGGGCTGTCAGTCCCAAAAACTGCATCAGTTGGTTGCGCTGATAAACGGCGTCTAGCGGGGCAATCGTGCCATTTTCTATCGCCAAATTGACAAATGCGTCAATCATTTCATAAGTTGTCATTTTTCTTTTCTTTCAGATAAAGCTGGATGCTCGGGAAATCGCCTTTGGCTTGTGGCAGCTTGAGTCCTGCATTCATCAAGCGGGCGCCAGAAAATGACCGCCCGTCAAGCTCATAGATTTTCTGCGGGGCAAGGCCACGCAATTTGAGATAGGTAAACGGCGGATTTCCTTTCACGTCTGTTGCAACAAGAGTCACAAGCGTCTCCGTCAGATCTTGCGAAACAAATTGCCACGCTGCAAGCGCTGACGAAAATTGCAGCCGGTACTGATTTCCCTCAAAAATCAGAGGTTGATACTTTTTGTAAGCCGCAGTGAAAGCTGCCGCTTCCGTCAGCTCGGCCGCGGTCATCTTCGTGATATCCAGCTCATAACCATAAGTGCCAGCCATCGCGACGTGGGCACGCGTCTGAAAAGGTGTCGTGCGACCATTTTGGTGCGCTGGAGTTGCCGCGACGTGCGCGCCCATTGTGCTAACGGGATACAAAAAGCTTGTGCCATATTGAATCCCCAAGCGATCAATGGCGTCATTGTTGTCACTCGTCCAAATCTGCGGCTGAAAAGCAAGCATGCCAAGGTCAAAACGCGCGCCACCGCTTGAACACCCTTCCCAAAGAATATCCGCATAACGCGTCGTCAGACGGCTCATCAGCTCATAAACGCCCAAAACATACCGATGTTGAAGCTCGCCTGTCGCACCATTTGCCGCGTACCAGTCGGTAATCGGCCGATTCATGTCCCATTTGACATAAGAAATATGCGCCGAGTCAAGAATGGCACTGATCCGAGCGTACAAATAGTCGACGACTTCGGGCTTACTCATGTCCAGATTTAGCTGATTACGTCCAAGAAGCGGCTGCCGATTGGGGAAATTCAGTGCCCAATCTGGATGCTCTTGGTACAATTTGCTCTCAATGCTCACCATTTCTGGCTCAAACCAAATACCAAATTTCAGGCCAAGCGCATTCACACGTTCTGTCAGCGCTGACAGAGTCATGCCAAGCTTTTCCTCGTTGACAAACCAATCGCCAAGCGCGCGATTATCGTCACGGCGCGCGCCAAACCATCCGTCATCCATCACAAGCAAATCCGCACCAATCGCTTTGGCTGACTGCGCAATTTCGATTAATTTTTCGCCTGTGAAATCAAAATAAGTCGCTTCCCAGTTATTGATTAAAACAGGACGCGCCATTTTCACGTGCTTAGACTTGCAGAGATTTTCGCGAATAATCTGATGGAAATTCTGCGACAGCTGCCCAAAACCCTGACTCGAATACGAAAGAATCGCTTCTGGCGCTTCAAATGAAGTCGCTGGTGCCAATTCCCAGCTCAATTGCGCGTCTCCAAGTCCCAGCGTGACACGGCTCATATCTAGCGCTGACTTTTCCGCCGTCGCCGTAAAATTGCCGCTATAAACCAGATTGAACCCGTAACACGCCCCAAATTCCTCTGTTGTCTCAGGCGACGCAAGCAAAAAGCCAGGATTTTGCCGATTGCCAGACACGCCATAATTACTGCCAAATTGCGTTGTCGCATGCTGCAAAGGAATCCGCTCAAATTGCCGTTCGTGCGCCCAGCGCCCCTCAAAATGAATCACGTCATAGGCGCCAAAAGGCACGTCAAGTGTGAGCGATTGTATCCTATGAATTTTGACCGACTGCGTGCCCAAATTTGTGAGCGTCACAGCCCGCGTAATCACGTCTTTATCCGCAAATACGCCGTAAAAAAGCTCCGCTTGTATGTTTGACACGTGATCCAACAGCGTCACTTTCAACGTTTCCACATTTTCAGACACATTTGCAAAAAATGTCGGCAGCGTGTCCAACTGATATTTTCCTGCGTTCGTAGCCACTTCTGTGACCCGCAAATCCACCACGTGCGTCCCGTCCGCATTTTCAATATCGAGCGCAACCGAGCGCATATCACCCGTCCCTACCGTCGGAAATTCTTGCGGCAAAATATCAAGTGAACCCGTTCGATTCGTATTTTCTGGCGGATAGGGCGCAAAATGTGACTCGGCATCAAACAATAAATCGCGTGTCGATTCTGTCGGAATTTTTGCACCATAGTAGAGATGCAACAAATTTCCAAGCTTCCCAATTGCCATCTGATACGTGGTGTGACGCGTTTGCAGCGTAATCACTTTCTCGTTAATTTCAATCGTCATAGTCATCTCCTAATAGAAAAGGGCGTGCGCCCTTTAATCAACGTCAAGTTTCGTCGCGCCAGCCCCAATACTTGCCACGTAAAATTCAGCGGGATAGCCGATTTTTTCTTCGTAAGTTTTGCCAACCGTTGCAATGAGCGCGTCAACTTCGCTTTTTTTGACAAGCGCAATCGCGCAACCGCCAAATCCGCCGCCTGTCATCCGCGCACCAAGAACGCCCGGCACGCTTTGCGCGGTTTCTGCAAGCGTATCAAGCTCGATGCCTGTCACTTCATAATCATTTTTCAGTGATGCGTGCGACGCATTGAGCATTTTTCCAAAGGCTTCAAGATTGCCTGCTGTCAGCGCGGCTTTCGCCTCTTTTGTGCGCTGATTTTCATGCACCGCATGGCGCGCGCGTTTGATGAGCGTTTCATCGCCAATCAGCTGGGTATTTGCCTCAAATTCCTCATTTGTTAGCTCGCCGAGTGTTGAAATCTTAAGACCGCCAACTTGCAGACGTTTCAGCGCTTCTTGCGTTTCGGCCACGCGCTCATTATATTTTGAATCCACGAGATCATGCGGTTTCTTTGTGTTCATGATGACCACGACATTGTCACCAAATTCTGCAGGGACAAGCTCATAATTTAATGTGTTGCAATCCAGTAAAATCGCTTTTCCGATTTCGCCAAAGCCAATGGCAAATTGATCCATAATCCCAGAATTGACGCCGATAAATTCATTTTCCGTCTGCTTGCCAAATTTAACAAGCTCAAGGCGCGTGACGTCAAGCGAAAACAGGTCTTCGAGCATAATCCCAACGAGCAGCTCAAGCGACGCCGAGCTTGACAAACCCGATGCCGTGGGAATTTCGCCCTGAACTAACAGCTCAAAGCCGCTGTCAATCGTGTAGCCTGCCGCACGCATCACAGAAATCATTCCCTTGACATAATTCGCCCAATTTCCCGAAATTTTCGTCAGATCGGACACGTCAAACTCAATCACACCCATCGCCTCGAAATTCAAGCTATAAAGGCGCACGCGCTTATCGGTACGTTTGCGCGCCAAACCTGTCGTGCCGATGGTGATAGAAGCAGGAAAAACATAGCCGCCATTGTAATCTGTATGCTCGCCAATCAGATTGACGCGCCCAGGCGAAAAGAAGTAATCGACAGACGCGTGATCGCCAAATATGGCATCAAATTTTTCTGTCAGCGCGGACAAATGCGCGCTATTAGTTACAATATTCATTTTTTTATCTCCAATGTATAACGCGTGGTTGCGCGATAAGTTGTGCCTGCTTTGAGCG
The DNA here is from genome assembly GCA_031254115.1 of Streptococcaceae bacterium. Lineage (GTDB taxonomy): Bacteria > Bacillota > Bacilli > Lactobacillales > Streptococcaceae > Lactovum. The sequence continues at coordinate 4,294 of JAIRUZ010000034.1, read as the reverse complement.
AAATATCGCCCAATTCTGGAATCTGCTGGCTGCCTGGCGCGACTTGCGCTTCAAACGTAATGGCGCCATGATGCGTGATTGCATTTCCGCGGAAAATGGTGCCCAAGTCACCAAAATTTGCCGTAAAAATCACAAGTGAAGGTCTGTCAGTCCTGACAGAAACTGTCAAATCCTGATATGACAGCTGCGCTTGCACTTTTTCGACGTCAATCGTATCCAGCAAAAACGGATGATCGAGACCGCCAACCAGCTTAATTTGCGCGTCAGCTGACAGAAAGGCTTTTGAAAGTTGCCGCGGCTGACGAAAATCAAATCCATCAGTCACGGCCAAAATATCTCCGCGCACAATTTCTGTTGTGTCCTTTAGCGGCACAAAACGCGAGGCCGCAACGAACAAGTTGTGCGCATCAAGCGCCTGACTCGCGTCGCCAGCCAGATTAAAATACACATGCCCCGTCGGATTGAACACGGTGTCTTTGTCAGACCTCGCAATATAGTCAATTGTCCAATTATTTTCCTCATCAAAACTGTGAATAACCTCGACTTCAAGTTTCCCAGGAAAGCCATTTGCACCGTCATTGTCCGTCAAAAAGAAATGAATTTCTGTCAGCGCTGACAAGTCGCGAATTTCATAACGCCACAGCTTAGTCTCAAAGCTGTCAGCGCCGCCGTGCAATGTTTGCGCGCCCTCATTTTGAGCGAGTTGCACCCGACGACCCGAAATCTCAACCACGCCCTCTTTGATACGACCAGCCGTCCGGCCAATCGTTGCACCAGGATAACTATCTTTTGTCAGATATTCCTTTGCATGCTCAAATCCAAGCACAATATTGCGCCCATCAGGAAGTTTCCAGTCCACCACACGCGCGCCAAGATTTGTAAATGCCATCGTGACTCCCGCCGCATTTGTCACAGAAATCAAATCTGCGCCTTCCCCAAATTTTTTAATTTCAGTTTTCATTTGTGGCTTTTGCCTCCAATTCTGCCACGATTTCCGCGTGACGTTTTTCGGTCAATTTAACCTTTGTCAAATAAACGATGAGCGAAACAATCATGAGAAGAGCAGGAAGAAGATACGCGTACAGTTTAAACATGCCCACGCCGTAAGTGTGGCCTGCAACATATTTCGTGCCCGTCATGCCCGCAGCCACTGCGATAAAGCCATAAATGCCATTTGAAAAGGCACCCGCAATTTTATCAAGCAAAGGCCGCATCGCAAGCGTTACCGCTTCATTGCGCACGCCATTTTTCCATTGACCGTATTCAACGGCGTCTGTAATCGTCATCAAAACCGACAAGAAGACAAGCTGATACGGTGTTGTCAGGAAAATCAGACCCGCAAGCGTCATCGGCACGCTCGCGCCCAAGAAGAACAGGGCATACCCAACCAACATCGAAATAATCGCACCCGTCAAGACTTTTCGACGTCCAAATTTCTTTGCCAACAGGGGGAAGAGTGGCACGAGAACGATTGAGCCAATAAACCCGACGATGCCCGTAATCGAATACAAGGCTGCATTTCCTGCAATAAACGTAAAGTTCAAAATCAACGTTGCCGTCGTTGCGACATAGGCCACCGCGAACAAGATATAAGACGCAGATAACCACATCAATTGATCATTTTTCACCAGCGCTTTAAACACATCAAGCGTTGTCGTCTTTTGTGGCGCAGATTGGCGAATGCTTGACTCCTGTTCCTTTGTACCAAAAGCCGTAATATAAGACGTTACGCCTTGAATCAAGGCTGCAATGACACCAAATGCGAAGAATCCTGCAGCGCCTGAGGCATTTCCGCCCTTCGTAAAGAAAATGGTAATCGGAATCGCAAGAATCGTCGCGCCTTGTGCACCAATTGCCGAACCAAAACGTGCAAATGTACCCAGGGTTTCGCGCTCAGAGTTTGTTGCTGATAACGCTGGAATCATGCCCCAGAACGAAATATCTTTGAACGAATAAAAACCGTCTAAAATGATAAAGGCAATGATAAACACAATCGTAAACGCCGTTTTATGCGTACTTGACGCCAAACCAAAGAAACGGCTAAACATCAAAACCAACATGATGGAACTCATTGTGCCCGCTATAATCAGCCACGGTTTGAATTTTCCCCATTTTGTCTTCGTATTGTCAATAATCGATCCGATAATCGGATCAAAAATAATTTCAACCAAGCGAATAATCACAACAAGTGATGTTACGAGAGCAATCATCGCATCTTCGTGCGGATCGCCAGCAAACATTTGTCCGGTGACAAATGCGATAAAAAATGTGCTAATTGCAAAGTAGTAGGTGTCGTGTCCAAATGCACCCAGTGCATAGCTGAGACGTTGTTTCATTTTTCCCTTATTCATAAAGCTCCTCCTTATGCGGATTTGACCCGCGTGATAAAATTTGCGTTTCGCAAACGCTTACAGCCAGAAGTATAACAAAAATTTAATCGGAAAAGCTTCCAAAATCAAATCCTTTCCACGGAAATGTTTCCAATGTGTTATAATTTTTACTGCAGGATGCCAAATTTCAAGAAAAAAATTCTCAATCTCAAAAATCCGCTTTCTTTCTGGCAGGCGTTTTCAGATACCGACACGCAAACTGACGAAATCGAACGGCTCTTTTTTTACGATCAGCCCGCGGATAAGCTTGTCATCGCAGCTGAGCGTTTGACAGCTTTAAAAGATGAATCTGAAACCAAACATTTTCCTTATAGCTTTTATAGTCACACTTTTTTTGATGAAACTCTCCAAAATGAATGGGCGGATTTTGGCAATGAGCTTCTGGCTTTTAAACATTACTTTGTGAAAAGCAAAACGGAAAGTCATTATTACTATCTGGAAGATTGTCGAGCCATTACGGATACTGAAGTTACAGACTTTCATCATTCAGTTCACCAGCAAGCCGAAGATTTATCAGCTTGGGAAAGATTTTTTTCTGAAATCAAGAAAAATATTGTAGCAGATCGTGTGAAAAAAGTTGTTGCTTCTCGTCAGGTCATTTTTGAAACAGATGGCACTTTCCACATCGAAAGTATTTTACAAAAGCTCATTACAAATAATCCAAACTGCTTCATTTTCGCCTATCAAAAAGGCCAACGTATTTTCTTCGGCGCAAGTCCAGAGTTGCTTGTTCGGAAAAATGGCGCACAAGTCTCTAGCTATGCCTTGGCAGGGACTTTAGCAAAGTCTGACAGAACTCATCCTGAAGATTTATTAAATAATTCCAAAAACCTCCTCGAGCACCAAATTGTTATTGATAAGATAAAAGAGCGTCTGATGCTTCATGCAGATAAGGTAGCGATTCAACCTACTGGCCTTATGGAATTAAAAAATGTTTGGCACCTGCAAACAAAACTTGAGACTATCAATACCGATAAATCCTTGATTGACTGGGCACAACTTCTGCACCCGACACCCGCGCTTGGCGGCGAACCGAGCAAGGAGGCGCTTCAACTCATTCGGGACTATGAGAATTATAACCGCGGTCTCTATGCTTCTCCTTTCGGGCTGATTGATTCAGATGGAAATGGTAGTATGATTGTTGCCATTCGCTCCGCGCTGATTGACGGCAAAAAACTGCATATTTATGCTGGTGCGGGCATTGTCGCAGATTCTCAGTTTGAGGCTGAATCTCTTGAAGTCATCACAAAATTACAAACGATATTGGAAGTTTTATAATGAATCATTATCTCGCCGCTGTGGTTGATGAATTTTATCTGCTCGGTGTTCGTGATGTGGTTGTAAGCCCAGGCTCGCGCTCGGCGGCGCTTGCGCTGCTTTTTGAAAACTACGGCAAATTTCGCACGTTTGTCTCGATTGACGAGCGTTCGGCGGCTTTTTTTGCGCTCGGCGTGGCCAAAGGAAATGCCCGCCCCGTGATTCTGATTTGCACGTCAGGCTCGGCTGGCGCGCATTATTATCCTGCTATCGCCGAGGCAAAGTTTAGCCACGTTCCCTTGATTATCCTGACGGCTGATCGCCCGATGGACTTGCAGTTTGTGAGCGCGCCACAGACAATGGATCAAACGCGACTATATGGCAATTTTGTCAATCACTATGAGCTTTTAGCGCCACCGTCTGACATTGATAAAAATTACTGGACTTATCCCCGAAAAGTTGCTCAAAAAGCCTATCTCGGCAGCTTCAATCCGTCAGCTGGGCCAGTTCAGATTAATGTTCCTTTATCAGATAAATTGCCTGATTTAGAGACTGAAAACTTTGTAAAAGGCCGTCAAGCTCATACTTTTAAGCTCTATTCTGGCAAACTTTTGGCTTCATTTGATAGTCAAGATTGATTTGGCGCG
>JAIRUZ010000064.1 GCA_031254115.1 Streptococcaceae bacterium | reverse complement strand
GAGCTCGACATTTTTTCATCGAGCTGATCTTCTCTTATCCAACGCACGGTCTTGTTGCCCATCGGCGTCATGATGATTTCCGCGTTGTACTCACGTTCCATACGATCCTTGAAAACCTCAAATTGAAGCTGGCCGACCGCACCCAGCATGATTTCATTTGTCGTATAGCTACGATAAAGCTGAATAGCTCCTTCTTGCACCAATTGTTCAATTCCTTTTTGGAAGGACTTCTGTTTCATGACATTTTTTGCAGAAACTTTCATGAAAAGTTCAGGCGTAAAAGTTGGAAGAGGTTCAAAAGCCGTCTTCAGCTTTCCAGTCGCCAGCGTATCGCCGACCTGATAAGTTCCCGTATCATAGACACCAATAATATCGCCTGCGACCGCATTTTGCACATTTTCACGACTGTCAGCCATGAACTGTGTGACATTAGAAAGCTTGACTTGTTTCCCCGTCCGCAAAAGATTCACGCCCATGCCACGCTCAAATTCGCCGCTGACAATACGCACAAAGGCAATACGGTCACGATGTTTCGGGTCCATATTGGCCTGGATTTTGAAGACAAAACCAGAGAAATCTGGATTAAATGGCTCAATTTCTGTCTCCTCAATTGTCTTATGACTGCCTGGTTCTGGCGCAAACTTCAAGAAAGTTTCAAGGAAGGTCTGCACGCCAAAACTTGTCAAAGCTGAGCCAAAGAAAACAGGTGTTAATTCACCCGCAAGAATTGCTTTCTCGTTAAATTCATTGCCCGCGTCCTGCAAAAGCTCCGCATCCTCAACTGCCTGCTCGTAAAAGGGATTTTTCGCAAGCGCATGATTTCCGACCTCAGAAAAAGCCACAAAACGCTCACCATCAGCGGGCTGATAGACTTCGACGCGTTCATTGTCAAAGTCATAAAGTCCTTGGAAATTTTTCCCCATGCCAATCGGCCAATTCATCGGCACTGAGGCAATTCCCAGAATTTCCTCGAGCTCAGACAGCAAATCTAACGGCTCACGGCCATCTCGATCAAGCTTATTAATAAAGGTAAAAACAGGAATATGACGATGTTTGACAACTTGAAAAAGCTTCTTCGTCTGCGCCTCGATACCTTTGGCTGAGTCAATCACCATCACGGCTGCATCAACGGCCATCAGGGTACGATAGGTATCCTCTGAAAAGTCCTCATGTCCAGGCGTATCCAAAATATTCACACGCTTGCCTGCATAGTCAAACTGCATGACTGAACTCGTCACCGAGATCCCACGCTCTTTTTCAATATCCATCCAGTCGGACTTGGCAAAATTCCCCGTTTTTCTCGCCTTAACTGTTCCCGCTTCGCGAATCGCCCCGCCGAATTTCAGCAACTGCTCTGTAATTGTTGTCTTGCCCGCATCTGGGTGACTGATAATGGCAAAGGTACGGCGCTTTTTGATTTCTGCTTGTAAATTCATAACACGTTATTATAACACAAAATAAAAGCGGCAATTATTCGATTTTATTTTGTTATTCCGCTTCGCTTCATTGTCCACCTCGAGAGTTGTTTATTTTTAAGTGGAAATTTACTGCAATTTTTATACGTTTTCTGATATAATTCATAGTATATAGTTGGTATAACAAAATAAATTATAAAAAGGAGGTAATTTTATGAAAAAAATTATCAATAAACCTGAAGACGTCGTTAAAGAAATGCTTGATGGCCTAACTTTCACTTATGACGGGCTTGTTAAAAAACTTCCAGAAGGGGAAATTATTGTCCGAAAAACCGCAAAATCTGGTAAAGTCGGGCTTGTTTCTGGTGGCGGCTCAGGGCACGAACCGTCGCATGCAGGATTTGTTGGCGATGGGATGCTTTCAGCCGCTGTTTGTGGCGCCGTTTTCACGTCACCAACGCCCGATCAAATCTACGAAGCGATTAAAGCAGCTGACGAAGGTGCTGGCGTAATGCTCATCATCAAAAACTACTCAGGCGACGTGATGAATTTTGAGATGGCAAAAGAAATGGCCGAAATGGAGGACATTCGCGTTGAAGAAATCATCGTAGACGATGATATCGCCGTGGAAAATTCGCTTTACACACAAGGACGGCGCGGCGTTGCAGGTACTGTTTTGGTACACAAGATTTTAGGGAGTCTCGCGCGTGCGGGCGCAACTCTCGAAGAAATCAAGCAAACGGCTAATCAGCTTGTCAAAAATATCAAAACGATCGGCGTCGCTCTTTCGGCCGCAACCGTTCCAGAAGTTGGGAAACCTGGGTTCGAGCTTTCTGACAATGAGCTTGAATACGGCGTAGGCATTCACAGCGAGCCTGGATATCGCCTAGAAGCCATGAAGCCCTCTAAAGAACTCGCGCATGAGCTTGTTTACAAACTCAAAGAAGAATTCAACTTTATGCCAGGCGAAAAATATGGCGTTCTCGTCAACGGAATGGGCGCTACACCGCTTATGGAACAGTTTATTTTTACAAACGATGTCGCGCAACTTCTGGCGGTTGAAAAAATAGATCTCGTTTTTAAAAAAGTCGGGAATTACATGACATCGATTGACATGGCTGGGCTTTCGCTCACTCTCATCAAACTCGAAGATGAAAATTGGCTCACTGCTTTAAACGAGCCAGTCAAAACGATTGCGTGGTGAAAATGGAACTAACACTAGAAATAACACGCGCTTGGTTGTCAAAATTTAATGAAAAAATCCAAGCAAATAAGGCTTATCTGAGCACGCTTGATACCCCAATCGGAGACGCCGACCACGGCGCGAACATGGCACGCGGCATGAGTGAAACGCTGAAAGCTTTTGAAGGGGCAGCGTTTACCTCTGTTTCAGACATTTTCAAAAAGACAGCCATGACGTTGATGTCAAAAGTCGGTGGGGCGTCTGGGCCACTTTATGGCTCTGCTTTTCTTGCGATGAGCAAAACGGCGATTGAGAGTACCGAGATGACAGAGCTTATTTCGTCAGGGCTTTACGCCATACAGATGCGCGGAAAAGCGCAAGTTGGCGAGAAGACAATGGTTGATATTTGGGCTGCCTTTTTGAAAGATTTACAGACAAACTCAGCTTCTAAAGAGAAATTGAACCGTTATGTTGAGGCAAGCAAGGGGATTTTAGCAACCAAAGGACGCGCTTCTTATTTGGGCGAACGCTCGTTAGGGCATATTGATCCTGGCACACAATCGAGCGCTTATCTTTTTGAGAGTTATCTTGAGGTGTGCGATGAGTGATTACGGAATTGTCATCGCCTCTCACTCAAAAGAGATTGCATCTGGGATTTATCAGCTGCTCCAAGAAGTTGCTAGAGACGTTTCGATAACCATTGCCGGCGGACTTGATGATGGCAGCATTGGCACGTCATTTGAAGCAATCATGACGGCTGTTGAGGCAAATACGGCTGATAAATTGCTGACTTTCTTTGACTTGGGAAGCGCGCGCATGAATTTAGAGATGGTCGCAGAGATGACAACTAAAGAGATGACACTTTTTAGCGTACCTGTGGTTGAAGGAAGCTACACTGCAGCCGCACTTTTACAAGCTGGCGCTTCTTTTGAAGCAATCGAGGAACAGCTCAATCAGATGACGATGGAGAAATAGGGCAGACATAAGGAAAAGCAGGTTCAGCTGGGCGACTTTTCGGCCTTGTCAAATGAATCAAAAATCCTTTCTGGTATGAAAGGATTTTTGTTTTATTTTCCTAGTAAAGCGACAAGCATCGTCAAATTTTTTTGAAATTCGCGTTGCATGATGGGCGTCATGAATTTGAGCGGGAGGCTCAATTTGCCTAGATTTTCTGCTTCAACGCGCTCGGTAATCTGTGTGCCGTCTGTCAGCGCTGACAGCCCAAAGACAATCGTGTAATCAAGCATTTCGCCCGTCACAACGTAGCTGACAGCATTCGCGCCGCTGTGCACCGTGAGGATTTCTTGTCCGTTAAACGTTGGCTCAGGCCTTACAATCCTAAATTTCAGCGCGTTTTCAGGCACCATTTTCACGACATCGTAAGCCCAGCGGGCAATATTTTCTGGAGCTTCGAGGAAAGTGTGCGTTGCGTCAACGGTTGCGGTGGTGTTTGCTTGATTTTCAAATAAAGTTTTCATGAAAATCTCCTTTCTTAATGTTGCGATTATAGGAGAAATTTGTCCAAAACTAAAATAAGCATGCTTATACTTTATAAATTTTTTCGTGATATAAGCTCGAAAAAAGCGCGCTGTGACGCAAGAAATCAGATTTTTCTGTAGCTAATTGCGCCGCGAGATAATAAAAATTGGCTAACATATAGTGCGAATCATGCTCAGAAATGAAGCGAATACCCGTCTCAAGCGTTGTCAGCGCTGACAGATCGTCGTGCAAGAGGTGGGCGCTGTAGGCTTTCAAATAATACAAACTGTTGAGATTTTCATCATAATGAGCCGCGTCAAGCCTCTCAAATGCACGCGTGAACACAGCCACAGTCGCATTTTTCTGCCCTTTTCGTGCCGCTAAAACGCCCAAAGCCGCATCACTCAGGCGTGAAATCAGCGTCAATTTGTCAGTTTCTGCGCGCGCCAGTTGAAAATTTTGACTGGCAGCCGTCGCGTCGCCTGTCTGCGCTTCAGCCACCGCCAAATAATAAAAATAGCCCGTCTGCTCTGCTTCTGTCACCGCGTCGATTGTTGCGTCGTCCAGTAAAAAATCGCGTAATTTTTCATAATCATGCGCGCGGCAAAGCGTTTCACAGAACGCGTTCATGCTTTTATTTGGGCTCATCGGAAAATAACTTTGCAGCGTCAAATCAGCTGCCGAAATTCCCAAGCGTGCCAAAAGTCCCAGCAAAATATCAGCTGCGGGCATATAATCGCCCGACTCAATATGCGACAAAAGCGGCTGCGAGCAAATTCCCGCGCAACATTCTTTTTGAGAAAGCCTTTTTTCCAAGCGGAGTTTCTTGATTTCTGCACCGAGCAGTTTCTTATTCATTGACTTATTATACCAAATTCCACAGAAATGGTTTACAGTACGGCGTCGATTTGGCTCGACAAAAACGCCGTAAATCAGCACCAGCACGCTCACACTAAAAATTATCCAGAGAAACATTGCCTTTATTGCATCAAAAAAACCTGTCAGCTGACAGGTTTCATTTTAGTTGTTTTCGTCAGCGACGAATGGCATCAAAGCCATCACGCGCGCACGTTTGATTGCATTAACGACTTTGCGCTGATTTGCTGCAGACGTGCCCGTCACGCGACGTGGCAAGATTTTTCCGCGCTCAGAAACAAAATGTCCCAAAAGCTCCGTATCTTTGTAATCAACGTAATCAATTTTTGAAGCTGCAATAAAATCAACTTTTTTGCGGCGTTTGAAGTTACCGCGACGTTGTTGAAAAGCCATAATTCGTATCCTTTCTTAGATTTGCCGTGCAAATCTTAATCCCGCTGAATTTGCATTCAGCGCTCACATTTCCATCTGCTTATCAGAATGGAAGATCGTCGTCTGAAATATCCATCGGCGTTGCGCCGCCAAACGGATTTGTCGGATCATCAGGTCCAAAGTTTGGAGCTGCTTGTTGTGTTTGCGGCGTTGGACGACTTGCGGCCGAATAATTGCCACCGCCTGCCGTTCCGTTCTGCTCGCGCTGTGCGCGGCTTTCAAGCATCTGGAAATTGTCAACCACAACCTCGGTCACATAGACTTTTTGACCTTGATTATTGTCGTAACTCCGCGTTTGAATCGAACCGACCACGCCAACTAGCGCACCTTTTTTCCCCCAAGCAGCCAAATTTTCGGCCCCTTGACGCCAAATGACACAGTTGATAAAATCTGCTTCGCGCTCGCCCGCCGCATTTTTAAAACGCCGATTGACCGCAAGGCTAAATGTTGCAACTGCCGTGCCCGTGCCTGTTGTGCGCAGCTCTGGGTCACGCGTTAAGCGTCCCACAAGAGTCACATTGTTAATCATTATTCAACGCTTTCTGCTGCTTTAGCAGCAACTTCAACTTCAGCAACTTCTTCGGCAACGTCAGCTTTCGCAGCTTTTTTTGCTTTTGGAAGACCTGGATACGCGTCAACTACCAAGACATTTTGACGGATAATGTCGCCAGAAATCTTAGCCAGACGGTCAAATTCAACCCAAGCCGCGTTAGACTCAGCTTCAAAATTCACGAGATGATAGAGACCTTCGCGAATGATTTCGCCGTTAAAGCGGATTTCATACGCGAGGCGACGTTTTTCCCAATCTTTTGACAATTCAATGGTCGCACCATTTTCCGTCAAAACGTTGTCAAAACGCTCTACCAAAGCATTTTTTGCAGCATCATCAATGTTTGGGCGAATGATATAGAGCAATTCGTATTTAGTCATTGATTTTTCCTCCTTTTGGACTAATGCCTGACGTCTTTAACGCCAGGAAGTGAGGGTTACTCACGAAAGAAAATTATACCATTTTTTTTTACGATATGCAAGCACGCTTGGTGCTTGACAATGCCAAGAGAAAAGGTTACACTTGACATTATCGATAGAGGTTGCAAACTTTAGAGTCGGAAAGCTGAGCGGGACACGCGTTGACGCTTTCTAAAGGAAAGTTTGCCGAAAGAAGAGGGGCGTCCAACTTTCTTCTTGGGCTGCAAGGAGATACTTTGCAGACTGTCGTTGCTCACAACGGGCAGCGGAGTGCTAGCGGTTAATCTTTTTTGTAAAATTTTAGCCATAGTCTTCTTTATCTATCGAGAGGACTATTTTTCTTTATATTTTTTAGATGGAGGATTTTCATGGAAAATCAAACAACTGACAATCAGGTCAAGCGTGGGCTCAAGCAGCGCCATTTGACGATGATTGCGCTGGGCGGCACAATTGGCACAGGGCTTTTTATCGGCTCGGGCGCAACCATTTCACAAGCGGGGCCGTTTGGCGCGCTCATTGCTTATGCAGCTATCGGGCTGATGGTCTTTTTCTTGATGACATCGCTCGGCGAAATGTCATCTTATTTGCCGCTGTCCGGCTCATTTGCGACTTTTGCGAGCCGTTATGTTGACCGCGCATTTGGCTTTGCAATGGGCTGGAATTACTGGTTCAATTCAGCTATCACCGTGGCTGTAGAAGCCGCAACGGTTGGCCTTATCATGAAATTTTGGCTGCCAAATGTGCCCACGTGGATTTGGTCAGCGCTGATTCTTTTCCTTATATTAGTGATTAATTTGACGTCGGCGCGCGCTTACGGCGAAGCCGAGTTTTGGATGGCGCTTGTTAAAGTCATTGCCGTGATCGTTTTCCTTGGCATTGGCGTGTTGACAATTTTTGGAATTATGCATCAGCCAGGGCTTGATATTGCGAAAAATCTGTCAGCTGGCGGCAAAGGTGGTTTCATTGGCGGTGCTGGCGGAATGCTTGCCGTGTTGATGATTGCGGGCTTTTCGTTTCAAGGAACCGAAATCGTGGGCATTGCCGCAGGCGAATCTGAAAATCCGGAGAAAACAGTGCCGACTGCGATTAAGCAAGTTTTTTGGCGTATTGTGCTGTTCTATTTCTTGACAATTTTCATTATCGGCGCGCTGATTTGGTACAAAGACCCCAATCTTTTGAACGCGTCTGTCAATAATGATATTTCGATTTCGCCGTTTACGCTGATTTTTGAGAAAGCAGGACTCGCGGCAGCGGCTTCTATCATGAACGCGGTCATCTTGACGTCGGTTATTTCCGCAGCGAATTCGTGGCTGTATGCCGCGTCGCGCATGCTTTATAGCTTATCTCTTGAAGGTTATGCGCCGAAGATTTTCAGCAAAACAAAAGACGGCCGCGGTATTCCGATGATTGCCGTCATTGTCACGACAATTATTGGGCTGTTTGCGTTTGTGACAAGTATTTTCGGGACGAGTTTTTATACGTATTTGCTTGCGGCGTCGGGCTTGTCGGGTTTTCTGGCTTGGATTGGTATTGCGATTTCCCATTTCCGTTTCCGTCGCGCGTTTATAAGACAGGGCCACAGCGTTTCGGAGCTTGGTTATCACGCCAAATGGTTTCCTGTTGGGCCGCTTCTTGCGCTCGTGATGTCGGTCGCAATTACGCTTGGGCAAAGCTACGGCACAACAAATTTTGACGGCGGAATCGCGCATTGGAACTGGTCGGCGATTCTCACGACTTACATGGCGCTACCGTTATTCCTGATTTTGTATATTGGTTATAAAGTTGTCAAGAAAACAAAATTGATTCCGCTTGAAGACGTGAATTTGTCGCGCGGCGCGCTTGCCAATGACACTGAGCAATCGGTTGAAAAAATTGAGGAAAGTTTAGAAAAATAGGAGCGGAGAAATGAAAAAAATACAAGGAGTGATTGTGGCGCTGGTGACACCTATGAAATCTGACTTTTCAGTCGATTTTGATGGGCTCGCTGAGCTGATTGAATTTCAAATTGCAGCGGGCATTGATGGTATTTTGCTAGTTGGCACAACGGGAGAGTCGCCCACGCTGACAGCTGACGAAGAGCTTGAAATTGTGCGTTTTGCAATTGACAAGATTGCGGGCCGCGTGGTTGTCATGGTCGGCGCTGGCTCGAACGCAACGGCTGAATCGCTTGAGAAGATCAGGAATTATGGCGCGCTTTCGGGCATTGATGCGCTTTTGTGCATCACGCCGTATTACAATCGCACGTCTGACGCGGGCATGTTGGCACATTTTACGGCGCTGGCTGACGCGGCGAAACAGCCGATTGTGCTCTACAATGTGCCTGGGCGTACGGGTTGCCAGATTTCGCTGCCCGTTTTGCGCGCGCTCGCTTCTCATCCCAATATCGTGGGGCTCAAGGAAGCGTCGGGCGATATGGGTTACGCGAGCGCGGCTGCGCGGCTTATTTCGGACGATTTTGCGCTATTTTCTGGCAATGATGACTTGAATTTGCTATTTCTTGCGCTTGGCGCCGCGGGTGTCATCAGTGTTTGGGCCAATATTCAGCCACGCGCGGTCGCAGCGCTCGTTAAGAGCTTCGCGTCAGGCCATCTTCAAGACGCGCGCGACAATCAGTTGCTGCATTTGGACTTAATTCATGCGCTGTTTTCTGAAACAAATCCGATTCCTGTCAAGGCGGCGCTTGCGCATTTGGGCTTGCCGGCAGGACCGCTTCGCATGCCGCTTGTTGCGCTCTCGGGCGAAAAGCTATCAGCGCTGACAGAACTTTTGGAGGATGACGAATGAAAATTCAACTGTCAAATACAGACGGAAAAATGTCGCAACGCTTGCTGCGCTTAATTTCCGAGAGTTCGGACGAATTTGTCAAAGCGGGCGGCGATGTCTTGATTGATTTTGGGCATCCGTCAGCGCTGACAGAAACACTTGCCGCGAAGATGCCTACAGTTATTGGCACGACGGGACTTTCAAGCGTGCAAATGGACGAAATCCGCGCTGCCTCTGCCGAGCAGCCGATTTTATACAGCGCGAATTTTTCTCTGGGCGTCGCCGTGCTCAATCATCTGGTCGCGCGCGCAAATCAATTGCTCGCGGGCTGGGATGTGGAACTGATTGAGACGCACCACAACCGTAAGCTTGATGTGCCATCAGGCACCGCTAATTTACTGTTAGATTCTTTGAAAACGAACAAAACACTGACGATCGGACGCCATGAAAATGGGGCGCGCGATCCGCGCGAAATCGGCGTTCACAGCGTGCGCGGCGGGAATATTGCTGGCATTCACGAGGTCGAATTTTTGGGCGCTGACGAAACCGTCACGCTCAAACACGAAGCGTATTCTGCTGATATTTTCGCACATGGTGCGCTGACAGCCGCCAAATGGCTTGTCACACGTCCCGCCGGCCTTTACGACATGAACGCGGTTTTATTTGGAACGTCCAATGAAAACTGAAGCTATTATTTTTGACCTTGGCGGTGTGATTCTTGACCTCGGCTTTGAGGCCATGCTGGCGCGCTTTTTGGAGCTTGGCGTGACCCAGCAGCAGCTCGCAGGCTCCCGGTTTTTCGATGAGGGCTTTGAGACGGGGCTTGTCAGCGCTGATGACTGCTTTAGCAGCTTGCGCGCGCTGAGCGGACACGATCTGAGCGCGCGAGAGATGACCGACGCGTGGAATCTGATGATTACTGATTTCGTTCCTGAGCGCATGGCCGTGCTCGAAACGCTCGCCAAAAAAGTGCCGATTTATCTTTTTAGCAACACGAACGCGATTCACGCCACGTATTTCAAGCCACTTTGCGAGCAACAGATGGGAAAGCCATTTGAGAATTATTTCACAAAGGCGTTTTATTCGCACGAATTGGGTCTTAGAAAGCCTTATCCTGAGGCTTTCAAAAAGGTTTTAGCCTTGTCAGAGCTGACAGCCAAAAACACTCTTTTCATCGATGACAATGCGAACAATATCAAGGGCGCCGCACGCACAGGCCTACAAACGCTGCATTTGAGTGCGCCCACCACCCTTTTAGATTTGGAGTTTAACCTATGAACGCACAAGAAATTATCACTTTTATCGCGACGAGCCAGAAAAAGACACCCGCGAAAGTTTACTTCAAAACGCTGCCTGAGCAGTTGCCAGACGGACTGACGGCTTTTGGAAATGTCGTCTTCGGCAATTTTTCAGAGCTCGCGCCGCTTCTGTCAGCGCTGACAGAACACACGGACTACGAGCTCGAACTGACAGCCAGAAATTCGGCCGTGCCGCTTCTTGACACACGTGCACTCAATGCACGCATCGAGCCTGGCGCAATCATTCGCGACCAAGTCGAGATTGGCGACAATGCGGTCATCATGATGGGCGCCATTCTCAATATCGGCGCGCGCGTGGGCGACGGCACAATGATTGACATGGGCGCCGTGCTCGGCGGGCGCGCAACCGTTGGCAAACACAGCCACATCGGCGCAGGCGCTGTACTCGCTGGCGTGATTGAGCCCGCTTCCGCGCAGCCTGTCGTTATCGGCAACAATGTTCTCGTCGGTGCCAATGCGGTCGTTATCGAAGGCGTTAAAGTCGGCGACGGCGCAGTCGTTGCCGCGGGCGCGATTGTCACCCAAGACGTCCCTGAAAATGTTGTCGTTGCAGGCGTTCCCGCAAGAATCATCAAAAAAATGGACGCACAAACTGCACAAAAAACCGCGCTCGAAGATGCGCTTAGAAATTTATAAGAGGAAACGATTATGTCCCAAAAATTAATTGATGTTTGCGTCGTTGGCGCAACGGGCCTCGTCGGCTCAACCATGCTCAAAGTCCTTGAAGAATACGACTTTCCAGTTGGGCGCTTGAAACCGCTCGCGTCCGCACGTTCTGCAGGCAAAAAAAATAGCTTCAAAGGCCAAGAATACACCGTCGAAGAGCTCACAGAAGACAGTTTTGACGGCTACGAACTCGCTCTTTTTAGCGCGGGCGCGGGTGTTTCGGGAACATTTGCGCCGATTGCGCGCGCACGCGGACTTCTCGTCGTGGACAATAGCTCCAGATGGCGCGAAGATGCAGCGCTGCCGCTGATTGTCCCTGAGATTAACCTTGAGGACGCGACAAAAAATCGCCTCATCGCAAATCCCAATTGCTCGACGATTCAATCCGTGCTGCCGCTCAAAGCCTTGCAAGATGCGTTTGGCCTGAAAAAAGTCCATTATGCAACGTATCAGGCGGTTTCTGGCTCTGGGCAAAAAGGCGTGGACGATTTGAGGCGCACCAAGGCAGGCGAAGCGCCGCAATTTTATCCGCACAATATCAGCCTGACTGCGATTCCAGAGATTGATGTTTTCCTTGAAGACGGCTACACCAAAGAAGAGCGCAAGATGGAAAATGAGACGCGTAAAATCCTGCATTTACCAGAGCTGCCCGTGTCAGCGACCTGCGTGCGTGTGCCTGTTGAAAATGCGCACGGCGTCGAGATTTCCGTGACGCTAGACAAAGCGTTCACACTTGATGCTGTACGCGACGTACTCGCTGCTTTTCCTGGCATTGTCGTCGTTGACAACGGCGCTACGCATGATTACCCTGTAT
Organism: Streptococcaceae bacterium; assembly: GCA_031254115.1. Taxonomy (GTDB): domain Bacteria; phylum Bacillota; class Bacilli; order Lactobacillales; family Streptococcaceae; genus Lactovum. Next base: position 26,416 of record JAIRUZ010000064.1, on the reverse strand, counting down.
CGCCGCTTGCGACGGGCAATGACAGCGTTTATGTCGGGCGCCTCAGGCGCGACACCGCCGAAGAAAATGGACTTTTGCTTTATACAGTCGCTGACAATATCCGAAAAGGCGCGGCCGCAAACGCCGTACAAATCGCGCAAGCACTTCTTGTCGTTGCCCATGATTGATCTGGTAAAAACGCGCGAAACCCTTCACCAAATCCCAGAAATCGGCTTTACAGAAGTTGCGACAAAAGAGTATCTTCTTTCGCAGCTCAACCGCCTTGGCGGCGTGATTCACGAAGTCGGCGAGACGGGGCTTGTCGTATTTTTTGACAACGGGAAAGCGGATACGCTCGCTTTTCGGACGGATATGGATGCGCTGCCTGTCACAGAAACTGCGGATATTAGCTTCAAATCGCGCCACGTAGGCGTGATGCACGCCTGCGGCCACGACGGACACATGACGATGTTGCTTGGACTTGCGGATTTCGTCGCACAAAATCGTGACAGCTTGCGCTATAACGTCGTGCTGATTTTCCAGCCGGCCGAAGAATTGTCAGGCGGTGCAGAAGCTATTGTCGCGTCTGGCTTACTTGAGAGCTACAATGTACGCGCTGTTTTCGGCTTTCACGTGTGGCCTGGATTGCCCGCAGGGCAAGTATTTACGCGCACAGGCGGCCTTATGGCCATGTCAAGCGAGACAAATATTACCGTGCACGGCAAATCGGCGCATATCGCCTCAAGCGCTTCTGGCATTGACAGCATCGAAGTTGCCGCAAAGCTTTTGACAGAGATTTATGCGTGGGACAAAACGCTTGATTTTTTCCATTTACTCAAATTTGGTGAATTGCACGCGGGCACGATTCGCAATGTGCTCGCAGAAACCGCCGTGATTCGCGGGAGCTTGCGCTCGCTTGACAAAGAAAAACAGCGCGCGATGAAGCAAACGCTGCGAGAAATCGCTGACAAATTTGAACGGACATCTGGCGCGCAGATTTTGATTGATTACACGGACGGCTGCCCGCCCGTCATCAACGATGCCGCGCTGATGGAAAAGCTGTCAGCGCTTGCAAGCTTGCGTGAGCTGACAGAGCCCGTTTTGCAAGCTGAAGATTTTGGCGTTTATTGCGAAAAATACCCGTCAGTCTTCTTCTTCTTGGGACTTGGCGACGTTCCCGCGCTCCACACTGCTGATTTTCACTTTGACTCCAAGCTTTTAGGGCACGGCGTGAATTTTTACAAAGAAATTCTCACGCTTGACTTTTAAAATAAAAATCTCGTTTGCCTGGCGCATTCGAGATTTTTGTTTACTTGATTTCAATGATTTTTTCTTGGGGCAACCGTGTACTTGCGACACCTGAAAATTCGGACGGACCAAACGGAATGATAATTTCTGGGCGATAGCGCTTGTCCACGCCCAAAAGTTCGTTGATTTTCTGTGTTTTTTCAAACCCGAGAACAAAATTCGTCTTGTAGCCGTGATTTTGCACCGTGTAGACAAAATTTATCGCGACAAGTCCTGCGTTAAACGCGAGATAATCAGATTTGGTTTGCGGCTCATAATTTTGGAACATCGTCGGATAGCGATTTGCAAAACGCTCGAGCTGCTCAGCTGTCAATTCGTCACGGAAAAAATGTGCTATTTCATTGCTGCGCGCTGATAAATCTGTATCGCTGAAAATAACCACCACGCCGCCAGCCGTTTCAACTTGCTGACGATTTTGTGGCTTGACTTGCGTGAGCAACGCTTCGCGCGCCGCGTCAGACTCAACAATCACAAAATGCCACGGCTGCATATTGTGTGCAGAAGGCGCGAGCGCAGCAGCCGAAATCATTTGCTTAATCTCAGACGTTGTGACTTTCTCGCCTGTGAAAATCTTGACTGCGTGCCGATTTTTGTTTAATTTGACAAAATCCATTATTTTGTCCCCTTTTCCATTTTGATTTGTTTGCTTCGCAATTGGCCGCAGGCCGCATCAATATCGGCACCGTGCTCCACGCGAACCACGCAATTAACGCCATTTTTCTTGAGCACGTCGTAAAACGCTAGGATGCGCGAATGTTCGGACTGCTCGTAGGTGATGTGCTCAGCGACTTTATTGTACGGAATCATATTCACGTAAGCAAGCTTGTTGCGCGGTTTGATGAGGGCTGCAAGCTCTTGTGCAAGCTCTGGCGTGTCGTTTGTCTGATCAAGCATGATATATTCGTAGGTCACGCGCCGATTCGTCGTTTCCGTGTAATAATCAATCGCGTCAAACAGCTTGTCAAGCGGCTGCGCACGATTTATGCGCATGAGTTCGGTTCGCAACGTATTGTTTGGCGCATGTAGCGAAATCGCGAGATTGACTTGCATCTCTTCGTTTGCGAAATCGCGGATTTTTTGCGGATTGAAGCCACACGTTGACACCGTGATATGGCGCGCGCCAATCGCAAGGCCTTTGTCATCATTGATCACGTGCAAAAAATCCATGAGATTTTCGTAATTATCAAATGGCTCGCCAATCCCCATCACGACCACGTGCGACACACGTTCACCGTCAAATCCGCCTGCTTTTTCATCAAAATATTTCTGAACGAGCATAATCTGGCTGACAATCTCGCCCGCTGTCACATCGCGCTCTTTGCGCAAAATGCCCGACGCACAAAATGTGCAGCCCATGTCACAGCCAACTTGCGTCGTCACACAAACCGATAAGCCGTAGGGCTGACGCATGAGAACCGTCTCAATCATCATTTTGTCAGGCAGCTGAAACAGATATTTGACAGTGCCGTCTGTTGATTCTTGCACAACGACTTGCTTGAGCGGATTCAGAACGAAGTCGGCTGCAAGTTTCTCTACGAGCGTTTGTGGCAAATTTGTCATGTCGTCAAAGGATGCGACACGCTGACGATACAGCCAATCCCAAATCTGCTCGGCGCGGTATTTTTTCTCGCCAGCTTCTAGCACCCATTCGGCGAGCTTCGTTCGCGGAAGCCCGTAAATTGACGGCTTTCCAATATTCAATTCTTTTCTTGGCATTAATCTTCTCTATTTCTGATTGTAAACTTTGCACGCGGCTTATTATTGCGCGGAGCTTCAGCTTTTTTCGTATCTGGCGCCAATTTGAACGGCTTTCTCGTGTCCATTTTTTTCTTTGGCGGCTGCGTCTTGGCACGTTTTTCAACTTTTTTAGCTCTGTCAGCTCTGACAGCGTTGCGATCTGGCTTGACCGCTGACAGCTCGTTGAAATCGTGCGTCTGGCGCTGATGAGGCTTGCGCTCGGGGCGCTGACGCGGCATTTTGTACGGCTTCGTGTCCTCTTCAAATTTGAGAAATGCCTCGTCATCCGTTTCGCCGTCCATACGCACGCGCTGCAACACGAAATACGCGCAGCCATATGCACAGTCTTCCTGCAAATATTGGCTCAACTGATCAATTTTTTCCTCGCGCGTCACTTTTTTGGTGTCATTCTCATAAAATCCGCGCAAGCGCAGCAGCTCGTGACCCCAATCGCCCACAATGTAGTCGTATTTTGCAAACAAATCGCTGTAACGATGCTCAAAATCAAGGCTTGCAAAACCGTCCTTATAATTTTCAACCAGCAAAAAACGTTTTTCGCCCACACGAATTTCATTTTCTGGCAGCTCAAGCACGCGCGGCCCAGGATATTTCGTGTAATTGTATAAACTTTCGTCAATTTCTTTGGACATAGGCTTTATTATATCATTTCTGGCGCGCAAAATACGCGCTCAGCGCTAACAGAATCTGCGCGCTTGCCGTGCCGTCACCATACGGATTTTTCGCTTGCGCCATTTGCGCATACGCGTCCGCATTGACAAGAAGTTCGCGCGCGGCTTCGTAGACCGCATTTTCAGCCGTTCCGACAAGTTTGAGCGTGCCTGCGCTCACGCCTTCTGGACGCTCGGTCGTCTCGCGCAAGACGAGCACGGGCTTGCCGAGCGACGGCGCTTCCTCTTGAATACCGCCCGAATCCGCCATGACAAAGGTTGAGGCCATCATCAGCTGATGAAAGTCACGCACGTCAAGCGGCTCAATGCGCTTCAAACGCGGTGACGGCAGCAATTCTTCGTCAGCAAGCGCGCGTACAAGCGGATTTTTGTGAATTGGGAAAATCACCTCAACATCTGGAAATTCTGAAAGTAAGCGATTGATGGCGCGAAAAACATGCCGCATCGGATCGCCCCAATTTTCGCGGCGGTGCATCGTCAGCACAATCGTTCGCTTATCAAGCGATGCAAATTCGGATACAGCGCCGCCGGCCATCGTCAAATGCAGCGCATCAATAGCCGTATTTCCCGTGACAAAAATCGCCGCGTCTGGATGATTTTCACGCCGTAAATTCTCCGCTGAAAGCTCTGTCGGCGCAAAATAAAGACTTGCCAAAGAGTCCACCAATTGCCGATTGAGCTCCTCTGGAAACGGCGAATATTTCTCCCACGTCCGTAAACCAGCCTCCACGTGCCCAACAGGAATTTGCATATAAAATGCGGCAAGCGCCGCAGCAAAACTCGTCGTCGTATCGCCGTGAACGAGGACCATATCAGGCTTCCCATCTTCTAAAACTTCCGTCAGCCGCGACAGAACGCGTGCCGTGACATCAGCCAGTGTTTGCCCCACTTTCATAATGTCCAAGTCATAATCAGGCACGATATGAAATGTCGAAAGCACCTGATCCATCATTTCGCGGTGCTGCGCTGACGCGACAACCACAGGCACAAAGGCCTCTGACGCTTTAAGCGCCGCTACTACCGGTGCCATCTTGATTGCTTCGGGGCGCGTACCAAACACCACCATAATTCTCTTTTTACCCAAACGGAATAACCCCCAAACTCAGTAATAATAAACCTACAAAAATCACAAGAAATACCACATTAAAAAACGTCTGCCGCCGCTTCATTTCGCGTTCCCTTCTGTCATCGTCATTGAATGTGCCGTTTTGCGCCAATTATTTTGCGGACGCCACCACGTCAAAAATCCCCAGATTTGCACGACCATGTATGCAAGCGAGCTGTAAAGCATCGACAGATTGAGCTTCACATAAAACCAAACGCGACTGCGCAGTCGTCCTTTAGCTTGCGCGTACACTTTCGCTTCTTCGATAATGTAAAGAAAGGGCAGCAAAATGAAATTATACGCCCCGATTACCAGCCAAAAGGGCAAAAATGAGAACAAACCCGGTAAATAATGCAGCGTCCGAATGTCAATCGCGAGAGCAACAAGCGCAATTAAAACGAGCGCCGAGCGCAGCATCGAGTACGAATAGAAAAATGCCGCAAATTTGCTCATCAATTCACGTAAATTTCGCGAGCGAAACCACGAGCCAATTTGCCTGAAAGTTGTTGACATGCAGACAAACCAATGCCCCTGCGCCCAACGAATCCGCTGAAAATGCGACACGCGCAGTGAATTTGGTTTTTCATCATAAATCACCGCAAAATGATTCCAACCCACGCGCGCGCCCGCAATCGACAGTTCAATCTGTAACTCAAAATCTTCCGTGTAGCTGCGCGGATTCCAGCCATGTTCCAGCAAATAGGGCGCAGATAAAATAAAACCTGTGCCGCCAATGGCTGCATTCCAACCCAGCACATAACACGCATATTGCCAGCTCCGATTCGCCGCAAAATACGCCGCCGAATAGCCTTGCGCCATCACCGACGACTCCACATTTTTCATGCCAAGATAGCCCTGAATCGCGACAAACTCAGGATGCGCAACCGCCTGCGAATTCATCTCGCGCAGATAATTTTTCTCAACGATATTGTCCGCATCAATAAACGCGATATAATCGTACGCTTTCCAGCGCTCCCAGCGCTCAAACAACGCCGCAATGCCGTGTGGTTTCCCGCGTGGCGCGCCTTTTGGCGACTGATTTTCAAAAAAATAGGTGCCGTAAACTTTCGACGCCGCCTTACAAATCTGCACTGTGTGATCCGTGCAATTATCCGCAATCACGACAATATCGTACAAGTCGCGTGCATAATTTTGATAGGCAAGCGCCTCGACCGTCTCTTTGATCACGGTATCTTCGTTGTGCGCTGGCACAATCATCAAAAACTTTTTTTCATCAGGCACGATGGGATAATCGCGCGTCGGTTTTTTCAACGCAAAAATCGAAACCATTGTCGTAAAAAGTAAGTGCAATAGGACAAAAGCGCTCAAAAAAAGCAGAAAATCTGCAAAAATCGTGAACGCGAACGATGGCAAGTGAAACATACAGATTTATTATAGCACAACCCGCCAGCTATGTTATAAATAGCACTGCCCGTAACCTGACATGTCAGGTTACGGCCAGACGAAAGCCGCTATGGCGGACTTCCTAGCTATCTTATTAATAATACAAAATCGAAAGATCGTCAATTTTGTATTATGTTATAATCATTTTATGAAAATTCGTGGCTTTGAAACTATTACACTGTATCCGCATCTTTCACTCCCAACGCGTGCGACGGCGCATTCGGCTGGGTATGATTTGGCGGCGGCAGAAACTGTGACGCTGCTTCCTGGTGAAATCAAGCTGATTCCCACTGGAATGAAGGCTTACATGCAGGAAAATGAAGTGCTTTACCTTTACGATCGCAGCAGCAACCCACGCAAAAAGGGGCTCGTGCTCATCAATAGCGTCGGCGTGATCGACTCGGATTATTACGACAATCCTGAAAATGAAGGCCATATTTTTGCGCAAATGAAAAATATTACCGAAAACGCCGTCACTGTCGAGCCATGCGAGCACATTGTCCAAGCCGTTTTCATGCCTTTTCTTATCGCCGATAACGACACCGCCACAGGTAACCGAGACGGCGGATTTGGCAGCACGGGAGATTAAACAAAAAATCCGGAAATCCGGATTTTCTTTTGCTTACGCTTTGAAAACATTCACTGCTTGTGGGCCGCGCTCGCCGTCTTCGAGATCAAACGTTACTTTTTGACCATCGTCGAGGGTTTTGAAGCCGTCGCCTTGAATTGCTGAGAAATGAACGAAAACGTCTTTGCCATCTTCTGTTGTGATGAAACCGAAACCTTTAGTGGCGTTAAACCACTTTACTGTACCTTGAGCCATTTGAAGCACTCTCCTTTATTTTATTTGAAACTTTTGGAAATCTAAAGGAGGCTCGCGCCGACTCAAAATCTTACAAAAATTACAACTTTATTGTATCATATTGTTAATGGAAATGAAAGCGCGAATACGTGAGGACATGAAACGCCAGCTGACAGTGTTCTCTGTAAGCTCTGACAAGGAAAAAATAGACGCAAAAATTCTGTCAGCGCTGACAGAATCAGAAATTTATCAGCGCGCGCACAAAATTGCCGCATTTTATCCGTTGCCGTTTGAGTTTGACACGCGCGCGCTTTGGAGGGATGACACAAAAATCTGGTTATTGCCAAAATGCTTGCCCGAGCGGCGATTGGCATTTCTGTCGGCTGACGGCGCACTCAGCGAATCAAAAGGAGGGCTGATAGAGCCTGTTTCTGGCACGCCTGAAACGCCTGATTTGATTCTCGTGCCTGGGCTTGCGTGGAATTTTGACAATCAGCGCATTGGCTTTGGCGGCGGTTATTACGACCGATATTTAGCTGTTTTTAAGGGCGATACGGTATCCTTGGGTTACGATTTTCAACGACTAGAATTTCCCGCGCAAGCGCATGACGTGCGGGTGCAGAAAGTATTTACAAATGAATGATTTTATCCGCGGGGCGCTTGAGCTCAAATACAAGCGCCAACATTTGGCAACTTACGTGATTGTTGGCGTGACGCTGCTTTACTGGCTGGCTCAGCTGATGACGTTTGGCACGAAAGTCGGAGATGCCTACAGTATCTGGTCTGCGGGCGGCATTTTCGGCTACGGCATGCTGCAAAGTCCTGCGACGCTCTGGCGGCTGATAACGCCTGTTTTCGTGCATTACAGCTGGGGACATGTGCTCGGAAATCTGCTGATTTTATTTATCATTGGCCGTTTGATTGAGCAAATTTTTGGGAGCGTGCGCTTTGTGCTGATTTATTTTTTGTCCAGTATTTTTGCCAATGCGGCGGTGTTTGCGCTCAATCCAAGCAGTCTGTCAGCGGGCGCTTCTTCGGCTATCTTCGGCGTGTTTGGCGCAATTGCAGCGCTTGGTTATTTCACGAGCGATCCGCGTATTCGAGAAGTCAGCCGCGGCTTTGTCGCACTTATCATTTTGGTTGTTTTCCTGAATTTTTTCCAAGCGCACATTTCGATTATCGGGCATATCGGCGGCGCAATCGGCGGCGCGCTTCTAGGAACTATTTTTGCGCCGAAAGATTACGCGCGCTTCATTCCCCTGAAATTTCGCCAAGGTGCAGCGATTGTCCTCTGCGTCCTCTTTTTACTTTTTATAAGCGTGCCTTATTTCATCTAAAAAAGCGTCCGAATTTAGACGCTTTTTTTATTGAATCTGTTTCTTCACCCTGCTTTTTCGTCTAACCACGCTTTAGCGCTCGGCGCATGCGACGAGTAAATAAACGCAAAGCTGAGTTAGCCTTCAAAAGCAAAGCGGGTGACGAAACAAGTTTATTATCCGCGCAGAGCACGCAGGGCGTAAAAAATCGAAACGGTGTCAACGACTTCTTGAAGGAGTGCGCCGACGGTCGCTGGGATAATGCCGAGCGCTGCAACGAGCATGAGCACAACACAGATGGCGATGCCAATGCCGACGGCTTGGCGCGCAATTTTAAGCGTATCACGACTGATGTGGATACTACGGGGCACGGCCGAAATTTCATTTTTCAAAAGGACAAGATCCGCCGTCTCAGACGCCACCGTATTTTCACCGATTCCCATCGCAATGCCAACGTCAGCAAGCGCAAGCGCTGGCGCGTCATTAATCCCGTCGCCGACCATAATCGTTGGTTTGAGGGTTTCATTTTTGATATGCGCGAGCTTCTCGTCAGGCATGAGCTGCGCATAAACAGTATCAATGCCAACCTCTTTTGCCACGCGTTGCGCCGTTTTTTCTGAATCGCCCGTGAGCATCGTAACTTTTTCAACGCCCAGCGTGTGCAGCTCAGAAATGACAGACGTCGCGTCGTCACGGATTTTGTCGTCAAAAACAATGCTGCCAATAAATTCGTCATTTTTAGACACGTAAAATGCGGTATCATAATTGACCGACTCAGGTGTATTGGCAAATGCTTTGCGTCCGATTTTTATCGTGTCGCCAGCCACTTCGCCCGTCACGCCCATCCCAGGAATTTCTGTCAGCGCTTGTGGAATCACGCGCTTGATCTGATGCTTCTCGCAAAATGCGGATACAGCCTTCGCCAAAATATGATTGCTTACGCGCTCAAGCGAATACACATACTCAAGCAGCTCAGTTTCTGTCGTGCCTGGCCAGACATTGACACGCGCAACTTTGAGTTTGCCTGAGGTAATCGTGCCTGTTTTATCCAAGAAAATGGAGCGCGCCGTCGCAAGCTTTTCAATCACAGTGCCATTTTTTATCAAAATGCCCGCTTTTGAAGCACGCGACATACCCGACACAAACGCGATTGGCGCCGCGAGAATCAACGGACACGGGCTTGCAACCACCAAAACTTCCGCAATACGTCTGGGATCGCGCGTCAGAGCAAATGCAATCCCCGCGATAACATATGCAATTAGCGTAAATGGCACAGCGTAGCGATCCGCCAGCCTGACAAAAGTTGCAGGCTGCGATTCGGCGTCTTTGACCAAATGCACAATTTTTTGAATCTGCGAATCGTTTGCAAGCTCTGTCGTTTCCATGTCAAACGCCGTCGCCTGATTGAGCGCGCCAGAGAGCACTTCTGCGCCCGCTGTCAGCTCATACGGCCGCGATTCGCCTGTCAAACTCGCCTCGTCAAGCGTCGCATGCTCGGACAGTAATTTCCCGTCAATTGGCACGACTTCAAGTGGCTTAATCAACAGCGTTTCTCCAATTTTGACCTCGGTCACAGGAACGCTGATTAATTCGCCATTTCGTCTGACATTCGCAGTATCAGGCGATTTTTCAAGCAAAGCTGTCAAATTTCGGTGTGCGACATTTGCCGCATAATCTTCAAGCGATTCGCCGCCGACCAGCATCACAATAATAATCAGCGCCGCCCAGATTTCGCCAACGAGCAGCGTTGCAATAATCGCCGTAATTGCCAGCAAATCGACGCCATAACGGCCGCTGCGCAAGGTTTTGACCATTTCGATGGCCATTGTCAGCGCAAGAAAACTCCCCGCGACTGACACGAGCACTTGCGCAGCAAACGGTTGCCCGAAAACAAAGGACAACAAAAGCGCCGCGATTGCGATGGCAAAAGTGATGACCAGTTTTTGAAAATTCTTCATGAAAGCTCCTCCAGCTGTAAAATGAAATTGATGTCCTGAAAGTTCGTCGCAAGCTCCCGTCAAGTCTGAAAATTACTTGGGCTAGAGAACCACCGATTTTCCCTTCTTTGATGCACTTTTTAAACAGCGCTGCTGGACAAAACGAAGAAGCAACTTAATTAGTATATCAAAAAACTGGCTTAATGCTTCCATTTTTGCCTGACAAAAAGTTTTGACACTCTGTAGAGTCTCCCATCGCAACAAAAAATCCTGTCAGAGCTGACAAGATTATTTTTTATTTGACTTCTTTAAACGCTACGACTTTGCGAAGTTTTGGGCTGTATTTTTTAAGCTCAAGACGGTCAGGTGTGTTACGTTTGTTTTTTTGCGTCAAATACAGACGCTCACCAGATTCTTTGTGTTCAAGAATAACGTGTGTACGAACTCCAGATGCCATGATAAATTCCTTTCTTTTTGTCAGCGCTGACGCGCCAAAACGCGATTACGCTTCTTTTGTAACCTTGCGGCCTTTGTAGTAACCCTTCAAAGATACACGGTGGCTGCGATTGTAATCGCCTGTCGCTTCATTAAATGTTACCTCAGGGGCTGTCATTTTGTAATGCGTACGGCGTTTGTTTTTCTTCGATGTCGATGTGTGACGTGCTGGTACTGCCATGATTTTCTCCTATTTTTTGTATTTCGTCTTGAATTTCTGTAAAATCGTTCAAATAACGTGCCTAACTATCATACCATATTCAGTCGCATTTAGCAAGTATTTGACTATCATTTCTGTGCGTGCTTGAATTTTTTAAAGCAAGCCGCGCTCACGATACCACACGTCAGGCGTCCAGCGCCAAAAGTGACCATCGCGCGCGAGTAACTCATGCGCCGCGCGTGGTCCCATTGTCCCAACCGCATACTGCGGAATTGGCGACGCATCTTCGTCCCACGCCGCGCGAATCACATCAATCAGCTCCCACGCGCGCTTTGCCTCTTCCCAATGACTAAAATTCGTCCCGTCACCCTTGAGCGCGTCTAAAAACAGTTTCTCATACGCCTCAGGCGAATTTCCGAGATACGCGCTATCATGGCGATACATCAGCACCACGGGCTCAATCTCGAAGCCTTGTCCAAGTTTTTTCCCATTCATCGTCAAGCTAAATCCCTCAGTCGGCTGAATGTAAATCGTGAGAATATTTGCCGTTTCAAGATTCTGCTCAAAAAGTGAGCTACCACCCGGCTTAAAGACAATATTGATTCGCGTGCCTTTTTCAGTCAGCCGTTTGCCCGAACGCACGTAAAATGGAACGCCCGCCCAACGCGCATTGTCAATCTCAAATTTGCCAGCCGCAAAGGTCTCGGTGCGGCTATCCGCAGCAACCAACGGCTCCTCTTTGTAACCTGCAAACTCTTTGTGATTAAAGCTTGAAGCCGCATATTGCCCGCGCACAAAATTTTCCCGCGCCTCATCAAGCGTGTAGGTTTTGATTGCCTTGAGTGCTTTCACCTTCTGTGCAACAATATGCGCCTCGTCAAAAACCTCGGGCTCTTCCATCGCAATTAAGCTCAGCACTTGCAGCACATGATTTTGAATCATATCTTTAAGCGCGCCGGCCGTATCGTAATACCCACCACGATCCTCAACGCCAAGCGCCTCCGCAAATGTAATTTGCACATTGTCAATATGACGATTGTTCCAGAGCGACTCAAACATTTGATTTGCAAAACGCACCGCTGACACCGACTGAATCATTTCCTTGCCCAAATAATGATCAATTCGGAAAATCTGATCTTCGCTAAACACGCGCGTCAGACTGTCATTGAGCTTCGTCGCCGTCTCGAGCGATTCGCCAAACGGCTTTTCAATCACTATGCGCTCAAAACCTGCACCCGTAAGAATTTTCTCCGACTTTAAATGCTCCGCAATGGTCCCAAAAAAATGCGGCGCCATCGCAAGGAAAAACATCTGATTGCCCTGCGTTTGGTACTGCTTGGCAAGCGTTTCACCCAAACGCCGCAAGGTCTCATAATGCGCTGCATCGCCCACATCGTGCGACTGATAGTAAAAATGAGACGCAAAAATCGCCGCCTCGTGGTCGCTCGTTATCAGCTCCGCAATCGATTGCAAAACCACCTCGCGATAGTAATCGTGCGTCCATTCCCGCCGTGCCGTGCCAATCACCGCAAAATTCTCCGCCAACTCGCCTTTTTTATAAAGCCTAAAAAGTGACGGGTACAACTTGCGCGACGCTAAATCTCCCGTCGCCCCAAAAATTGTGAACAAAACTTGATAAGTCATGCACTGATTATAACAAAAAAGCCCGCGACATGCGAGCTTTGTATTACTTATTCAAACGCAGAATACCACGCAATTCTCATGTTTGTCAAGTATAAAATTTGATGGCATCAAAAAAGCTGGGGGTGCCAGCTTCATGTTTCTATTTTCCTTTAGTGAGATTATCATTATCCTCATAGTCGATATATTTTTCGGAGTAGTCGAGCATGTCGGCTTGGAGGCCGCGTTTCATGTCTTGAAATTCGAGTTCGGTGTAGTCACGTTCGCGGATTTTGGGAGTGTAAAAGGCGAGGCCTGTTTCTTTGCGCAAGCGCTCGGTGAGTTCATGTTTATTCATGGTCAAATGCCTCCGTGAGTGCGGCAACCATACGACTTTCGAGGATTTTATGGATTTGCTGAATGCTTGCAGCAATCGCCTCGGGCGATGAATTGCCATGCGCCTTGACGACAGGAGCTTTCACGCCAGCAAGCAGCGCGCCACCAGCAGAATCTGTACTCATGGCTGTGCGCAATTTTCCGAGTTCGCCTTTGACAAGCGCGCCGCCCAGTTTTGTGAGGACGCTGCCGTTTAGGATCCCGTCTTTAATCTGGTGCATGAGCACGCTCGCGGTGCCTTCAATGGCTTTCAACACAGCGTTTCCTGTGAATCCGTCAGCTACGACAACGTCTGCGGCGCCTGTCAAAATGTCACGCGACTCAATATTGCCGATAAAATTGATTTCTGTCAGCGCTGACAGAAGTTTGTGCGCGTCAAGAATCATCTGTGAGCCTTTGGATTCTTCGGCGCCGTTTGACAAAAGTGCCACGCGCGGATTTTTCACGCCACGGACTTTCTCCGCGTAAAAACTGCCCAAAATCGCATAATCGCGCAAGTGCTCGGCTTTATTTTCTGCATTGGCACCGAGGTCAAGCATATCAAAACCCGCGCCGTCGGCCGTTGGCAACGTGCTCATGAGCGCTGGGCGCTCAATTTTTCTCAAGCGTCCGACAATAAACATACCGCCCGCGAGAAATGCGCCCGTATTGCCCGCTGACAGAACCGCGTCAGCCTCGCCGTCTTTGACTGCTTTGAGCGCGCGCACCATCGAGCTGTCTTTTTTCTTGCGAATGGCTTTGACTGGTTCGTCATGAAAATCAATAATTTCGCTTGTCGCGTGCAGCACAACTTGCGGCAGATTTTCAAGTTCTGTCAGCTGCGCAACGTCGCCGTAAACGTGAAATTCCAGATTCGCCTGCATTTCTAGGCTCATTTTTATGCCGTCAATGATGCTGCGCGGCGCGTTGTCGCCGCCCATTGCGTCAATTGCGAGTTTATAAGTCATACAAATTTCTCCATTTCTGCTAATACGGCGTCATCTGTGTTCAGGCCAATCACAGTATCAGCGATTTTTTTGATGGCAGGCACCGCATTTTCCATGGCAAGCGCCGTTCCAGCGTAGCCCAGCATCTCCAGATCGTTCATCTGGTCGCCGAAAGCGAGCACATTTTCAGCTGTCAGTCCGAGAAATGACACCAATTTCTCAAGGCCTGTCGCTTTATCCACGCCGACGGGGATAATATCAATCGACTCAAAGCCCGTGGTTGTTGCGTGCACATACGGTGCGGCGCGATTGAGCCAGTCCTCGCACGCTTTTACCTGCGCGGGCGGAAAATTCGTATTGAGCTTGAAGATGTCATCATTGACTTCGTCAAGCGTATCAAACAGCTGCACGTTTTCATAATAACGGCGCACTTTCGCGACGTACGTCGGCTTCGAGCTGCGCAACACATACGTTCCGCTGCGCCCTGACAATAGGATTTTGTCCTCAGTCATCAGCGGATTGGCACGCAAAATTTCTATCAGCGCTGACAGCTCCGCGCGGCTAAATGTTGACGCAAAAATCTGCGCACCGCGGCAGCTGACAAAGGCACCATTTTCCGCGACAAACGCCATGTCAGCTGCAAAGCCATCAAACAGCGCATCAAGTGCGAGTTGCTGACGACCCGAAGCCGCACAGATGACAATCCCTTTTTCTGTCAGCTGCGCAAGAACTTTGCCGAAACGCGCGCGGTCATACTCGCTCGCCGTCCGCAAAAACGTCCCGTCCATGTCGGTTGCAATCAGTTTTATTTCGCCCACAATGCCGCCACTTTCTTCTGAACGTCTTTATTTTCAAGGAAATCATCGTACGTTTCGTTGACGCGGTCAATCACGCCGTCAGGCGAAAGCACAATGATATGATTCGCAATCGTCTGGATAAATTCGTGGTCGTGCGACGCAAACAACATCGAGCCCTTGAAGCTTGTCAGTCCTTCATTGAGGCTGGAAATTGACTCCAAGTCCAAGTGATTGGTCGGATCGTCCAAAATCAAGACGTTGCGGCGTTGCAGCATCATTTTCGAGAGCATCACGCGGACTTTTTCGCCTCCCGAGAGCACGCGCACCTTTTTCAACGAATCGTCGCCTTTAAACAGCATGCGCCCCAAAAAGCCGCGCAAAAACGTGTTGTCGTCTTCTTCTTTGTGCTCCACAAAACCGCGCAGCCACGTCAAAATATCCGCGTCACTGTCGAAATCTTTCGTGTTGTCTTTTGGCAAATACGACCGCGACGTCGTCACGCCCCATTTGACGGTGCCTGTCACATCAAGCCCGTCCGTATCGCCCGCAACCGCGCGCAAAAGCGCCGTTGTCTGGATATCATTTTGTCCGATAAACGCCGCTTTGTCACCTGGTGCTAAGATAAAGCTGACATTTTTCAGAATTGTTTCGCCGTCGCTGCTGACGGACAGATTTTCAACGCTCAACACGTCATTGCCGACTTCGCGTTCTTGGTCAAATTTGACAAACGGATATTTGCGGCTTGACGGCACGATTTCTTCAACTTCGATTTTGTCAAGCATTTTTTTACGCGAAGTCGCTTGCTTGGATTTTGACGCATTTGCTGAAAAGCGGGCAATAAATTCTTTGAGCTCGGCAATTTTTTCTTCGGCTTTGCGATTTTGATCACCCAAAAGCCGTGCCGCAAGCTCGGACGACTCTTTCCAAAAGTCATAATTTCCTGGATACAGCTTGATTTTGCCAAAGTCGAGATCCGCCATATACGTGCAGACATTGTTCAAGAAATGTCGGTCGTGAGAGACCACGATAACCGTATTGTCAAAGTTAATCAGGAAATTTTCCAGCCAAGAAATCGCCTGAATATCAAGACCATTTGTCGGCTCGTCCAGCAGCAAGACGTCTGGTTTGCCAAAAAGCGCTTTTGCGAGCAGGACTTTCACGTGTTCGCCTTCGGTGAGCGTGTTCATGAGGTCGTAATGTCTGGCGGATTCGATGCCGAGATTTTCAAGCAATTGCGCCGCATCCGTCTCGGCTTCCCAGCCTCCGAGTTCTGCAAATTCGGTTTCGAGCTCAGCCGCAAGCACGCCGTCCGCTTCATCAAAATCTTCTTTTGCATAAAGCGCGTCTTTCGCATCACGGACTTCAAAAAGACGGGCATTGCCCATCATTACAACGTCAATCGGTGACATTTCCTCGTAATCATAGTGATTTTGTCGCAAAACGGAAAGTCGCTCGTGCGGGTCAAGTCCCACGTGACCTGTTGTTGGGGTCAGGTCACCTGAGAGAATTTTCAAAAATGTTGATTTCCCCGCACCGTTTGCGCCAATCAAGCCGTAGCAATTTCCTGGTGTGAATTTTATATTGACGTCTTTGAAAAGCTCGCGATCCGAGAAGCGCAAAGATAAATCTGAAACTGTAAGCATAATGCCTCTTTCTAACCTAAAAAGATGGTTCTATTATAACATAAGCCGCTTTTGATATGCTATAATTTTTTTATGAATGAAATTGTGATTTTGGATACTATTCGTACGCCATTTGGCAAATATAAAGGCAGTTTGGCCGCTTTGTCAGCTGTTGATTTGGGCGTTGACACTGTCAAAACACTCCTCACGAGAAATCCTGGGACGCGCCCTGATTCTGTCATTTTTGGCAATGTTTTGTCAGCTGGGCTCGGGCAAAATATTGCGCGGCAGATCTCGATTCACGCGGGGCTCGCACCTGATATTCCCGCATTCACGGTCAACGAGGTTTGCGGCAGCTCACTTAAAGCAATTCAACTCGCGCGCCAAGCGCTGCTTGCGAACGACGCTGAAGTCATTCTTGCTGGCGGCACAGAGTCTATGACAAACGCTGAAACCATGCACATTGACGGGCTAACCGACGCGTTTGAAAATGTCCTCATGGGCGTGACGGTTGAACGCTTGGCGGCTGAGTACGGCATCACGCGCGAAGCGCAAGAACTTTTTGCTATTGAGAGCCACAGACGCGCCGCGCACACAGATTTTGCCGCAGAATTAACCCAAAACAGCCCGCTTGAAACCATTCGTACGAGCACACCCGAAAAAATGGCAAGTCTTGCGCCTGTTTTTGCGGAAAACGGAACGATTACCGCGGGCACCGCGTCGCCTGTCAATGATGGCGCATCGGCGATGTTGCTTAGCACGCGCGCGTACGCACAGAAACATGGCCTTCGTTCTCTTGCGGTTTTGCGTGACGTCGTCGAAGTGGGCGTAGAGCCTGCGCGCATGGGCATTTCGCCGATTAAAGCGATTCAAAAATTGAGCAAAAAAACGGGCGTTACGCTCGCAGAAATTGATCGTTTTGAGATTAATGAAGCCTTTGCTGCAAGCTCGCTGATTATCAACCAAGAACTCGGCCTCAACGCGCAAAAAGTCAACAGACAGGGCGGCGCGCTTGCGCTTGGGCATCCGCTTGGCGCAACGGGCGCGCGCCTTATCGGCACACTCGCGCATCAACTTTACACCTCGCACGAGCGCCTTGGCATCGCAAGTCTTTGCATTGGCGGCGGGCTTGGACTTGCGGCGCTTTTGGAGAATCCCAATGCCTGAGAAATTTTATCAACTCACGCCTGACGCAAGGCGCCGTCAGCTGACAGACGAGCCCGAGCTTCTGTCAGCGCTGACAGAACCGTTGTCAGCCGACATTGCCGACCATCTCATCGAAAATTTCATCACGACGACCGAAATCCCCACAGGCGTCTGCTTTATAACCGTCGACGGGCAAGCTTTCACCGTGCCCATGGCGACCGAGGAGCCGTCTGTGATTGCCGCCGCAAATAGTGGCGCAAAACTTGCAGGCGCTTTTACGACGCTCAAAAACGAGCGTTTCATGTCAGGCCAAATTGTTTGGACGCAAGTTTCTGCTCCGTCAGCGCTTGTAGAGCAGCTAAACGCGCGGCGCACCGAGATTTTCAAAATCGCAAAACGCGCTTACCCGAGCATTTATGCGCGCGGCGGCGGTATGACCGACTTCAAGCTCGAAATCTACGAAAACTGGCTTTCTCTCACGGCGACCTTTGACACGAAAGACGCCATGGGCGCCAATATGATTAACACCATGCTCGAGGCAATTGCCACTTACCTGCGCGAGCTTTTCCCAGAGGAAACGATTTTATTTTCTATTTTATCAAATGAAGTCAGCCGCTGCGTGACGGTTGTCGAGACGCGGGTGACGCTTGATACGCCTGAGTTGATGCAAAAAATTGCGTGGGCGTCTGACTACGCGAAGATTGACAGTATGCGTACCGCAACGCACAACAAAGGCATCTTAAATGGCGTAGACGCGGCGGTTCTCGCGCTTGGCAATGATACGCGTGCCATTTATCTTGCCAACAATCTGACGCGGCCGCTCGCAACATGGACTTATGCGCCTGAAACAAACGAACTTATCGGACAAATCGAGATTCATTTGCCAATCGGTACACAAGGTGGTGCAACGTCAACGCTCCCGCGCGCCAAGGCAGCCTTCTCGCTTCTCAAAACGCGCGACGCAAAAACGGTCGCGTCCGTGATTGCAGCGATTGGACTGGCAAATAATCTCGCAGCGCTCAAAGCGCTAACCACAACTGGTATTCAAAAAGGGCACATGGCGCTCCAAGCGCGCACATTTGCCATGAATGCAGGCGCTGTCGGTAGCGAAATTGACGCCGTCGCAAAACAGCTCAAAAAAAGCTCCATCACGCTGGATAACGCCCGCAAATTATTAAAAAAACTCAGAAATTAATTTTCTGAGTTTTCTGTTGGTTTGAGCTCTGTCCAATCGGCCGCGTGCGATGGCTCAATGCCAGACGCATGCGCCACGGACGTTTTTTTAGGTGTTCGAAGCGCAAAGGCAAGAATGTAGAAAACGCCCGCGAACATGTTGAACACACTTAAAATCCCAAATACGAGCAGAAAAATCTTCCACGGCTTATCATTTACGCCTTCTTTGTCGATTTTTGCGCCCGCAATCCAGCCAAAGACAAGCGCCGCAGCTGTAATCAGCAACATAATCAAGTAAATAGTAAAAAATAGCCAAGCACCTGTCGAAAGGTAGTGCGCGCCATTCGCATAAGTATAAGTATAAGTGCTATCTGTCACTCCAGAAAGATTTTTTCCATCCGCGCTTCCAATTGCTGCAGCTAGGTAACTAATAAATGCGAGACTGATAATTCCAAGTGCCAGGTTGATTGTGTTCAAAATATTACCAATCAGCGCCATTAATTTGTTTGTTGACATGGTTATCTCCTTTAATTTCATTATAACATAGTTTACGCGAGATTTTTCTGGGTTCATGCTATAATCGTTGCATGGCACACTTAATTGATTTTTTCAGGCGCTATTTGGCAGAGTTTAAGCGGCATTTTTTGCGCTATTTGGCACTCTTTCTTGGCACTTCTCTTTTTTTAGAACTCGTACTTATCCCGCTTTTCACTTGGTTTGCCAGACTTATCCAATTGGCCTCTGGCATTCCTTATATTTCCTACAATAATCTGCAGGAGCTCATCAGCCACCATTTTTTGGGTGTTTTAGGACTTTTTGCGCTGCTTGGTATGATGATGCTCGTGGTTTACTTGCAATTTGTGCTGCAAATTCAAGGCGTGCGGCTGATTCAAGAAGGCACGATTTCGCGTCACGCGGTGATAAAATCGTTGCGCACGGCGCTTGCGCGACTCAGTTGGCGCAGTTTCAGCTTTTTTCTCGTTTATTTTCTTTTGATTTTGCCTTTTGGAAAATACGCATTTTCCACGCCGCTTTTGGATAAAGTAAAAATCCCTGCTTTTACGATGGAATTTTTCTATCACGGCTGGCACATTTTGATTTTGAGCGCGTTTTATCTGTTTGTTTTCGTGATTGGCGCGCGTTTTCTCTTTGTTTTGCCGCTTACGATTTTGAAGAAAAAACGCGTCCGCGTGGCTATTCGAGAAAGTGTCACAATCACGCGCGGTTTTCGCAAGCTCACACATTTGGGATTTTATATGGCCGCTATTGCAGCCTTTGTGTTTGTCCTTTCGCAGGCGTTTTATTGGACGCTTTATGCGCTGCAAACGCAATTTGACAAAACAAATTTCGCGCTTTTTGCTGCGATTAGTTGCATGACGCTGATTTATCTGATGGAATTTCTCGTCCAAACGCTCGCTCAGGTGCTGCTCTTTAGCTTTATATTGCGCGAGCTCGGCTTTGCGCCAAGCGACAAAAAAGCTGCGCCAAGCAAGACTAACAAACTTTTCAAAATCGCTACTGTGAGCGTCAGTCTGCTTTTCATGGGCCTTATTATCTTGTCAAATTATGTTGTTTTGTCGGGCTTTTTGGACAAGCCGCCCGTTACGATTTCGCACCGCGGCGTTGACGATGAAAATGGCGTGCAAAACACGATTCCAGCGCTCGAATTGACCGCAAAAGAAAAGCCTGATTATGTCGAGATGGATATTCAGGAAACTGCCGACCGTCAGTTCATCGTGCTGCATGACGCGAATACACTTGCGCTCACAGGCACCGCTAAAATTCCACAAAAAACAAGTCTGCAAGCGCTGACAGAATTAACTGCGCACGAAAATGGCAAATCCGCCAAGCTCGTGAGCTTTGATGTCTATTTGTCAGCTGCCGAAAAGCTGCATCAGAAGCTTTTGGTCGAAATCAAAACGTCACGCTATGATTCGTCAGACCTGACAGATCGTTTCATTCAAAAATATGCCGCCAGACTCCTGAAAAATGGTGACAAGATTCATTCGCTTGACTACAACATTGTCAAACAGATGAAAGAAAAGAAGCCCGAGCTTTTCGTCAGCTTTATCCTGCCTTACGATCTGATTTCCCCGAACACGGTCGCCGACGCGTACACAATCGAAGCAACCACGCTGAGTTTTGATTTTGTCGATAGCACGTCGCGGCGCAATCAGCTCGTTTTCGCTTGGACGGTCAATGACCCGCTAACGATGCGGCGCATGATGTCGCTGCAGGTTGACGGTATCATCACCGATAATCTGGGCGAGCTCAAGCGCGTCATCAAAGCAGACACCAATCACCCGAGCTACGCCGATCGCATTCGCCTCGCCATCGAGATTGACACGGGCATTGGCGTGAGTGCTGAAAATTAAAAAAAACTTCAAATTTCTGAAGTTTTTTCTGATTCTGTTGATTCTGTCAGCTCGACTTTGCCTTGTTTGGTGATTGTCCATTCGCGAGCGTCTGATGACGGCTCGTTTGTGTCAGGCTCAATGCTTTCAGCGATTGGCGCTTGCCAGCTAATCGCACCGTCAGCTTCGTCAGCGCTGACAGCTTTTGGTTTGCCGCGCAGTGCAAACGCGAGAATGAACAACACGCCAGGAATCAACCCAATGATTGACAGAGCCGACAAAATGCCGCTCACGAGCAGATAAATCTTCCAGGCTTGGCCGTGCTTACCGTCAATCAGCGCAAACGCTACCCAATTGGCCGCCGCGATAAGAAATGTGACAAACGCAAGAAAGCTATAAATGCCCGCCACAAGTGACGCACTCGTGCTTGTCCCTGCCATTTCGCTCTGATACTGCGCCGTGCTTGCCCCCGCAGCGATAATCAGCATCAAGAATGGCATGAAACTGTACGTAATCGCGCCGATAAGCGCCATGATTTTATTTGTTGACATAAAAAATCCACCTTTTTATAAGATGGATTTATTTTAACATATTTACGATAAAGCGGCAAGGAAACTTTATTTTACCTCTTCAAAGTCGCCGTCAACAGTTTTGTCATCTGCTGGTTTTGCTTCTGACTCTGCATCAGTCGCACCCGCGTCAGCGCCTGCTGCTTGTTGCGCTGCAGCTGCTTGCTCGTAGAGTTTCACCGCAAGATCTTGCGCGATTTTTGAGAGCTCTTCAGATTTCGCCTTGATGTCAGCCGTGTCCGTACCTTCAAGCGATTTCTTCAGCGCCTCTTTGGCTTCTTCGGCTTTCTTGATTTCGTCCTCAGAAACTTTGCCTTCGAGATCTTTGAGCGTCTTTTCCGTTTGGAAAATGAGAGCATCTGCTTCATTACGCGTGTCCACTTCTTCTTTGCGCTTCGCATCCGCGTCAGCATTAGCCTCAGCGTCTTTCTTCATTTTCTCGATTTCTTCTTCTGTCAGACCATCGCCCGATTTGATGACGATTGTTTGCTCTTTTTGCGTGCCAAGATCTTTCGCTTTGACGCTGACAATGCCGTTTTTGTCAATGTCAAACGTCACTTCGATTTGCGGCACGCCGCGTGGCGCTGCAGGAATGTCTGTCAGCTGGAAGCGCCCAAGCGTTTTATTGTCAGCCGCCATAGGACGCTCGCCTTGCAGGACGTGAATATCAACAGCTGGCTGATTGTCGGCTGCTGTACTGAAAACTTGCGATTTCGACGTTGGAATCGTCGTGTTACGCTCAATCAGCGGCGTCATAACAGAGCCCATTGTCTCAATACCAAGCGTCAAAGGCGTCACGTCAAGCAAAACGATGTCATTTACATCGCCCGTGATAACGCCACCTTGAATCGCCGCGCCCATGGCAACGACTTCGTCAGGGTTGACTGATTTATTCGGCTCTTTGCCTGTTTCTTTCTTGACAAGTTCAACAACTGCCGGAATACGCGTCGAGCCGCCAACCAACAGCACTTCGTCAAGCTCGCTTGCAGAAAGCCCAGCTTCTGACAACGCGTCAAGAACTGGCTTGCGCGTACGCTCAACCAAATCCGCCGTCAGTTCGTCAAATTTCGCGCGCGTCAAAGTCAATTCCATATGAAGTGGTCCTGCAGCGCCCGCCGTGATAAACGGCAAGCTGATTTGCGTTGAGGTCACGCCTGACAAGTCTTTTTTCGCTTTTTCAGCCGCGTCTTTCAAACGTTGAAGCGCCATTTTGTCTTGCGCAAGGTCAATCCCGTTCTCTTTTTTGAACTCTGCCACCAAATAATCAATAATTTTTTGGTCAAAGTCATCGCCACCAAGATGATTGTCACCAGACGTTGACAAGACGTCAAACACACCGTCGCCCAGCTCCAAAATCGACACGTCAAATGTGCCGCCACCGAGGTCGTAAACCATGATTTTCTCGTCTTTGTCCGTCTTGTCAAGGCCATAAGCAAGCGCTGCAGCCGTTGGCTCATTGACAATACGCTCAACTTCAAGACCCGCGATTTTGCCGGCATCTTTTGTCGCTTGACGCTGCGCATCGTTGAAATAAGCAGGCACCGTAATCACGGCTTTTTCCACTTTTTCGCCCAAATACGCTTCCGCCGTCGCTTTGAGATTTTGCAAAATCATCGCAGAAATCTCTTGCGGCGTGTACGATTTGCCTTCAACTTCGACCTTGTAGCTGCCATCGCCCATGTGACGCTTGATTGAGCTGATTGTGTTCGGATTCGTTACGGCTTGGCGCTTTGCGACCTCGCCCACTTGAATCTCGCCATTTTTGAACGCGACAACAGACGGCGTCGTGCGATTGCCCTCTGGATTCGCGATAATTTTGCTGTCCGTTCCCTCAAGAACCGCAACAGCGGAGTTTGTTGTACCTAAGTCAATACCAATAATTTTAGACATGTTAATTTCCTTTCGATTTTCAATTTCGTTAGTTTTCTGTCATTGCGGACAAGATTTAGTTATTGTGCAACGACAACCATTGCGGGGCGCAAGACGCGCTCCTTGAGCTGATAGCCTTTTTGAAGCACTTGCGCGATATGATTCGCCGCGATTTCCTCTGTCGGCTCAACTGTCTGCACCGCCATGTGAATGTTCGGGTCAAATTCGCCGTCAGTCGCGATACGCGTGATTCCTTCGTCTGTCAGCGCTGACAGAAGCGATTCTTGCACCATTTCAAGCCCTTTTTTGACATCATCTGTCAAGCCGTCAACAGCAAGCGCGCGCTCCAGATTGTCAAGCGATGGTAGGATTTTCGTGGCGAGTTCTTGTGACCGATATTGCGTCAAACGCACGCGCTCGTCCTGATTGCGCTTTTGAATATTTTGCAGCTCCGCATTCGCGCGGTAAAATTTGTCTTCCCAATCAATAACAGGCGTCTTATTTTCCACCTCAGCCGCTGCTTCTTCGACCACTTTTTCAACTGCCTCGTCGAAATCAGTCGCCTCATCTTTTTTCTTCTCTTTTGACATCTTATGTCCTTTCTACTTCATAGTGATTGCCGTCCAGATACCGATAGTAATCCGTCAGCTT
Source organism: Streptococcaceae bacterium (assembly GCA_031254115.1). Taxonomy (GTDB): domain Bacteria; phylum Bacillota; class Bacilli; order Lactobacillales; family Streptococcaceae; genus Lactovum. The sequence continues at coordinate 2,361 of JAIRUZ010000064.1, read as the reverse complement.
CATCGTCAAGATTCGCGCCGCGAGATCAAGCGCCGACATGACTTTCGGGTAATCAAGGTCAATCGGCCCAACCAGGGAAATCGTGCCCATGCCGCGATAGGGCACGAGGAATTTTTGGCTCATGACCGTCAAATTCTTGAAAATCGCCTTGTCGTCAAACGTCACCGTCCTAAAATCGTCATTGTCCGTAATTAGCCGAATCTCTTGCGCAATTTCGCTCTCAGAAAGCTGCGGCAAGACTTTCTCTTTGCCACTCACCGCCATTTTTTCCTCGAAAATCCCGTCAAACGCAATATCGAAAACACGGAGCACATCGCGAGTCGCCGTAAAATAGCGACTGACAATCTGCGGAATCTCGGTGCGCAAGCTGTAATGAATCTCCAAAATTTTCTTATCCAACAAGCGCTCCGCAACAATTTGCTTAATCGTCTGCAAATCGCTCTCAGAAAGGCTGCGCGGCAAGATAAATTGATTCGTGCGCACCTCGCCCGTTGACAATGTAAACACTGCCAGCACCGAATGACTGTCGAGCAGCACCAACTCAAAGTTTCTGAGCTCCTGCTCGCGCTGTGGCACATTCAAGACAAACGTTGTCAATCCTGTCAGCGCTGACAGCGTGTCAGCCGCCGTTTTCATCAGGTCTGACAGCCTAACAAACTCGCCGTCAAACGCCTTCATCACCTGAAACAAATCCGTTTGCGTCAGCTCTTCAAGCTCAAAGTCATTTTCAACGAAATATCTGTAACCCGCAATCGACGGCACGCGCCCGCTTGACGTGTGCGGCTTTTCGATAAAACCTGCATCTTCAAGCACTTTCATATCATTTCTGATCGTCGCAGACGACACGTCAATGTTCGCCATCAGGCTCTTTGAGCCAACGGGCTGCCTCTCTTTAGCATAAATCGAGATAATCTTATCCAAAACATGCTTTTGACGCTCTGTGATTGACATTTTTCTCCTTTCTGGCACTCGTCACTCGCGAGTGCTAATTCACTAAACAAATAATACCATATTAAGAAATAAATGTCAAAAAATTAGCACTCAAATCAATCGAGTGCTAATTTTTCTCGTCCAAGTTCGCGATAACTCATATCGCCACACGTTTCTACATGAAACACACCCTTTTCATATGTCAGCTCACTCACGCAACCATTGTCAAGCCCGCGCGGCCGCGGCTCATACGGCCTCAGCAAATGAATAAACGTGCCAATCGTCATGCCGTGACTCACAATCACGATATTTTCAGCGCCCGCGGCTTCTGCTTCCTCAGCAATCGCATGAAAGCCTTCCAAAATGCGCCCCGACAGCTCTTCCCATGTCTCAGCCCAGCCCGCCGTATCCACATCATAAATCGCCTGACAAATCTCAGATAACGGCTGTTCCCAGACATCTGTCCCCTTGCCATTTCGCGTGAAGACAACGGGCAACACCCCGTCAAACAAATCGCCATCATAGCCGCCGTCAAAGCTCCCAAAACACCACTCACGAATCCGCTTATCAAACGTGTACGAAATCTCCTCATTCTCCGAATGCTTCAAAATCAAGCCCATCGTCTGAATTGTGCGCCCCGAATCACTCGAATACGCGCGCTCAAAAGTTACACCGCGCGCCTTAAAACCAAGCCCCAACTCCGTAATTCCAAGCTCGCCCTCATCCGTTAGCGGCGTATCGCTCCACCCCTGCGCGCGCCCAATCGTGTTAAACATCGTCTTGCCATGCCGCACCAAATAAATTTTCATACCCCTATTTTACCAAAAAACAGCCACAACGGCTGTTTTGAATACGATTTTTTTCATCAGAGTATTCTAAAATCTTTCCCGAATTTTTTCTCAGTCACCGCCATATAATCATGACTATTGAGCAGAATCAAATAATATCCCACAGGCGCAATGCCCCCAAATGTTTGCGGAAATCTAAGGACATCACCGTTCATCTTGTCCCATCGGAGTATCCCTTTATCAAACGCCGCTCGAACCCACTCACTATCAGATGTATCGTGCGATATTTTCCATATTTCTACTATCTGATTCCCGTATTTTGCTTTCATTTTCGCCTCTCGTCCTTGACATCATTTTCTTAGTAACTATCATCAAATAAAGTCACTGCTTCTTCATAGGAAACCATAATCCAATAAGAAAAAGAAGAAATAAACTATATCCCACTATTTTTAACGTAGGAAATCCAATAATCAAAGTCAAAGATAAAAAGGAAAGGCAACTTAAAATAATTTTTTTCTTCATTCTACTTTCTATTGAGACTACACGACCAATTTGTTAAATTGACACTTTTTGTTTAAAATCTTCTTCATTGGACGGTACCTCGTGTTGTCTTTCTGTTTGTTTTTGTTTTCTGTTTCTATAA
>JAIRUZ010000063.1 GCA_031254115.1 Streptococcaceae bacterium | reverse complement strand
AATCCTCACGGCTCCAGACCTGTCCAAAAAGGACATCGTCATTTATTTCTGCAAATTTGGGCGCAAAATCGCCCAGTCGATCGCGTCCAGCTGTTTGTTTTTCCATTTTAAATTTCTTTCTAATTGAGTTCGGGAGGCTTGCCATTGCGACTAGCTGCTTCAGCAGCGTAGAGAGCATGGACAGCGTAGCTGTAGGCGAAGATGAAGCTAGGAAAAAAGATAAATTGAGAACCCGTGCTGCGCACGGAACCTCAATTTCCTATTTTTCTATCTGCGTCACTTCCTGACTACGTTGTCCATTCCAGCTAAGCCCTAAAGGGCTTGCTGGCAGGGCACGCTTCAGAGCGAGCCTCCCTCACATCTTCTGTCTCTGCATTCATTTTGTCAATTTCGGGCTGACGGCTTGCAATAAAGCCTTGGAACATCTCGACCATCTCGGGCGTGTCCATATCAAAAAATTGGCTCTTTTCATCGTTCAATGTTGCAATTTTTTTCATGTCATCAGCCGTCAGCGCAAAGTCGAAAATGTCACTGTTTTCACGCATGCGCGCAATTTTTGTAGATTTCGAGACAGGAATAATGCCACACTCAATCAGCCAACGCAAGATGACTTGCCCTGCTGTTTTCCCGTATTGCTTACCAATTTCAACCAAAATCTCATTGCTGAAAATCCCGTTTTTGCCCTCGGCAAATGGCGCCCAAGCTTCTACTTGCACACCCATTTTCTTAGCATAAGCGATTTCTTTTTCCTGCTGATGGAAAGGATTAATCTCAATCTGATTGACTTGCGGCGTCACACGATTAAACGCAATCAAATCAGCCAACTGTTTCGGATTGAAATTGCTCACACCAATCGCACGAATTTTCCCGTCAGCCTGCAGCTCCTCAAGCGCCCGCCAGCTTCCATAATAATCGCCCAGCGCCTGATGCAGCAAGACCAAATCCAAATAATCCGTTTGCAGCCGCTTCATCGAGCCAAGCACCGTTTGGCGCGTCAGCTCATAGCCATAGTTTGACACCCAGACTTTTGTTGTGACAAAAATTTCTGCGCGTGCGACGGGTGTGGCAGATAGAGCTTCGCCGACTTGTGTCTCATTCATGTAACTCTGAGCCGTGTCAATCAGACGATAACCAGCCCCTAAAGCGTCAAGCACCGCTTGCTTTGTCTCTTCCAATGGGATTTGAAACACGCCAAATCCTGCAACTGGCATCTTCACGCCATTGTTTAATGTTCTGTAGTCCATTTTATTTTCCTTTTTATTTTATATTATTATTCTATTCTTTTCTGCTTGTATTTTCTGTTCTCAGCCTGTGATAGTTTGTTGAAATTCCATCTTGAAGCGGTAAGCAATATGCTTCATCACGTGTTCTAGAAATGCAATCTCAATAGGTTCAGGAGCTGATCCGTCCAGAATAAGTGTCAATTTTGCTCCTTTAAACTTACTGATCACAGCCTCCTCCAATGACAAACGGTCGATGAATAACTTGAGATAACTCGACATATCTGACCACCAAATAGGCGTTCCGATGACGAGATTATCCGAGTTTTCAATCAAATCTAAAAGCTCTGCAAAGTCATCTTGTCGATTTTCATGAAAAAGACGAAGATCATAATCAAGCAAATTAATTGTCTGATAGCTTTGTTCCTTAAAAAACTGGCGACCCAGCTGTGCTGTACGACCTTCTTTATTATTTGAAGCATTTATAAATGTATTTTTCATTTCTCTTTTCCTTTTATCACATTATCTGCTCAATAAACTGGCCTAGTCAGTCCCGCTGTGTCTGGATCTGCAAGCCCAAGGCTATCATTTTTGCCCAATTCAGGATTGGCAATTATTTTCAAAACAAGATCTGCGACGCTTTGACGCGAAGCCGATACACCCACATAGCTTTCATTTTTGCCTGTCACACTATATTTGACTTCATCTCTGTCATTGAGCCAAGGCAGTCGCAAAGTTGTATAATCAAGCCCTGAAGCTGCAAGTAACGCATCTGATTTTTTACACGTTGCAAGTCCCGAGCTAACTTGCGCTTTATTCCAGCGCCCAAACTCTCCTGGCACCTCATCATAAATACCCAAAATATTTGTATAAATAACACGTTTGACATTTTCAGCTTGCATCGCCGTGATGATATTTTGCGTTTCGCTTGCGTCTGAGCTATGATCCACAACAGCGACGAATACCAAGTCTTGATTGGCAACGGCCTTTTTCACATCAGATAACTTTGCCAAATCTGCTTCGATGAGCCTAACACGCGGATTTTTTGTCAGCTCTGACAAACGATTTGATTGACGCAAAGCAAGCGTCAAGTTCACATCTTCAAATTCCGCTCCTGTCAAAACCCGCTTTGTCACCAACTGAGCAATCTGACCATTCGCTGCAAAAATTACGATATTTTTCATGAGAATTCCTTCTTTCTTTTGATGGTTTTATTATACAACTTGGAGTGTGGTCTAAGTCAATAGAAAAATTATTTTCTTTTGGCAACAGCGTAAGTTGGGAGATATTTCTGAAAAAGTAACAGAGAAGAACTCTCAAAATTTATTCTCTGAAACTTTAACTAATTCTGCTGAATTTGGAATCATTAGTCAACGAGATT
>JAIRUZ010000039.1 GCA_031254115.1 Streptococcaceae bacterium | reverse complement strand
ACCGACAAACTTTACGTGACTTACTATCCCGATGATCAGGACACTTATAAGCGCTGGATTGAGGTCGGGCTTGATGCCAGTCATCTGGTGCCAATCGAGGATAATTTCTGGGAAATTGGCGCAGGTCCGTCAGGTCCAGATACAGAAATTTTCTTTGATCGCGGAGAGAAGTACGATCCAGAGAATATTGGCCTTCGTTTACTTGCGGAAGATATTGAAAATGATCGTTATATCGAAATTTGGAACATTGTTTTGTCACAATTTAACGCTGATCCATCTATTCCGCGCAGTGAATACAAGGAATTGCCGCAGAAAAATATTGATACGGGCGCAGGACTTGAACGTTTGACGGCGGTCATGCAAGGCGCGAAGACGAATTTTGAGACCGATCTATTCCTGCCAATTATTCGCGAAATTGAAAAACTATCGGGTAAAAACTATAATCCTGATGGCGATAATATGAGCTTCAAGGTCATTGCAGACCATATTCGTAGTTTGAGTTTTGCGATTGGCGATGGTGCTTTGCCAGGAAATGAAGGACGTGGCTATGTCCTGCGTCGCTTACTTCGTCGTGCCGTGATGCACGGAAAACGTTTGGGCATTGAGGGCAAATTCCTATCAGGTTTGGTTCCAATTGTTGGAAAAATCATGTACAGCTACTATCCGGAAGTATCTGACAAGGCCGACTATATCCAGAAGATTATCAATCGTGAAGAAGAAAGCTTTGGGCGTACAATTGACGCAGGGCAGAAATTGCTTGATGAAAAGCTGTCAGGGCTGACAAAGGGCGAAACTCTGTCAGGTAAAGACATCTTCCAACTCTATGATACCTATGGCTATCCAGTTGAGCTGACAGAAGAACTGGCGGAAGACGCTGGTTATCAAATTGACCATGCAGGATTTGAGGCGGAGATGAAACAGCAACAAGAACGTGCGCGTGCAGCCACTGTCAAAGGCGGCTCAATGGGCACGCAGTCAGAGACGCTGTCAGCGCTGACAGAAAGCTCGGAATTTTTGTATGATACGGTGCGCACGGAAAGTCGCCTGCTTGCGATTGTGCAAGATGATGCGCTCACAGGGAGCGCGGTTGGCGCGGCCTTCGTCGTCTTTGCGCAGACGCCATTTTACGCGGAAATGGGCGGACAGGTTGCCGATCATGGCGTGATCAAAGACAAGGCGGGCGTTGTCGTGGCAACTGTTACCGATGTCCAACATGCGCCAAATGGGCAAAATCTGCACACGGTTGAAATTCTCCGTGAGATGTATGTGAATGAAATCTATCAGCTCGAAATCGACACGGAGCGTCGTAATGCCGTGATGAAGAACCACACAGCGACGCACTTGTTGCACGCAGCTTTGCACAATATTGTCGGCGAGCATGCGCTGCAGGCAGGTTCACTCAATGAAACAGACTTCCTTCGCTTTGATTTCAGCCATTTTGCGCCAGTCTCAAAAGACGAGCTGACTGAAATTGAGCGCCAAGTCAATGAAGAAATCTGGAAAAATACGGCCATCATCACGCGTACGGATTTGACGGTAGACGCGGCAAAAGCGCTTGGCGCCGCGGCTTTATTTGGTGAAAAATACACGGGCAAAGTGCGCACCGTCATCATCGGTGACTATTCAATTGAGCTCTGCGGCGGTACGCACACGAAAACCACTGGCGAAATCGGCCTCTTCAAGATTATCAAAGAAGAAGGCATTGGTTCAGGCGTGCGCCGTATCGTGGCTGTGACAGGTCAAAAAGCTTATGAGGCTTTCAAAGACGAAGAAAAAATTCTGTCAGCGCTGACAGAACTCACGAAAACGCCGTCCGCTGACAAATTGCCTGCAAAAGTCGCAAGCTTGCAAGATGAGCTTCGTCAGCTGACAAAAGAGAACGAAATGATGTCGGCGAAACTTGCTTTGGCGCAATCTGACAGCATTTTCAAAAATGTCCAGACGGCGGGTGCTCACAGCTTTATCGCGGCGGAAGTCAGCGTTTCAGACGCAAACGGCCTTCGTCAGCTGGCTGACCTCTGGAAGCAAAAAAATCTGTCAGACCTTCTCGTCCTCGCCGCCAAAATTGACGACAAAGCAAGCCTCCTCGTGGCCTCGAAAATACCTGATAAAAAAGCGGGCGATCTCGTCAAGGCGCTTGCCCACTACATCGACGGCCGCGGTGGTGGGAAGCCAGACCTCGCCATGGCAGGTGGCTCTAAGCCTGCGGGCATTTCTGAACTGCTGTCACATGTCGCAGAAAATCTGTGACATTGATTAAAAATAGAATCGTTTTAAAAAATTCCGTTCAGCCACATCGCTGCTCGGAATTTTTGTTTGACAAATTCTTGATTCTATTTTTTGTTATTTTAGCGCTCTTTTATATGAAAACGCCAAATGAGGCTCTCAACCACAATCAAAAGCAGCAAATTACCAAAAATAAATCCGTTGAAGAAGTAAAAACTCCATTTTTCGATGAAAAGCGAATAAAAAATAGGAACAAATAAAATCCCCAGCGTCGCTGATTGGACCGTAAAGCCCGTCACCTTTGAAGCGACGGCGTATTCAAAAAGCGAAAACGGCTTTTCCATGAAAATTGGATATAAAGGCCCGATACCCAGTCCAATAACGAGCGGCGCAATAAACTGAAACGAAAAAAAGAGGCTGCTGCCGATCAGTGAAACAGCAGTAAAAAGCAAAAGCTGCTGCTCTGAAGTCAAATATTTCCCAAGATACGCGCCTAAAAAACGCCCCAGCATGATTGAAAGCCAGAAGAGTCCCGTAATAAAAGCTGCAAAACTTGCCGAATAGCCCAAATAAACAAGATAACTCGCCAAAAAAATCCCTAAAACTTGCTCAATTGCATACAAAAAAGAAAACAAAGGAAATAACCAGTCTCTAAACGACAAATGAATTTTATTTTTCTTAAAACGAATTCGATTTTTATTCTTGCGAAAAAGTTTTCGGTAGCGCAAAAAATGAAGCAAAATCAGTAGATGGCTGCAAATTACAGCCAAAATAGCGATTTTTATATCGTTTGTGAGCGCAATAGAAAGCGCAATAAAAAGCGTACTGAGCGTGACACCTAGCCCAAAATATGCATGCAGAAGATTCATCACGCGGCCCGAATAACGACTGGCAACAAAACTAGTGACAGCAATGTCAATCGCGCCCTGCCCCAGCCCAATAAATGGAATCGCCATGAAAAACAGCCATGCTTTCTCTGCAAAGAACACCAAGAAAAGCCCCAGCACAAGCGATAAAGTAGCCAAAATCAAAAAAGTGTCAATTTTCATTCGGATATGCATGAAAATAAAATTTGCCAACAAAGAAAAAGCGAGCGACGCGGCTGTGATGGAAGCAATCCATTCGACGTTGATTTGTAGTTGCGTGTGAAGAATCGGCCAAGCGCCGCCAAAAATAAAATCAGGCAATCCTAAAGAAATATAGAGCAAAAAATTCATCAGAACAAGCTGCCGAGTTGCTTTTTTTCCCATAACGTTTTCCTTTCATGAAATCTCGCTCATCCCCCAAGTATTGAGCGGCGTATTGATTAAAAAATAAAACTTTTTCTTAAATTGCGCGGGTTTCTCGGGAAATAAATCCGACAACCACGTAGTCAAAATCCCGACGATAACCTTCGCATAATAATTTGCAAGCCAGGTATTATCCATTCCGCGCAACACTTGCTTAGTTCCCAAAAATCGATTGAAATAACAGAAAAAAGCATTTTCCAGAGACTGTTGATAATTGAAATCCGTTGACGAATTTCTAAAAATACAAAAGATCGTTCGATTTTTAAAAAGATATGGAATCACTTCATTGATGATAGGCGAAAAAGGTGACAGCGTATTGGCAGAATTATGTTCGTCAAGCATAGAAAACAAAGGGACGAACACGTTTTGCTTCACCGTGTCGATCAGCTCGTTGCGATTTTTAAAGTGAGAATAAAAGGTTGGTTTAGAGACATTTGCCTTCTCAATGATAGCCTTCACAGAAATAGAGCCATATTCCGAGGTCAAGGTGGTTTCGCTCGCTGCCAAATTCAAAAAAGCATCAATAATTTTTTGTTCCGTTTTTCGTACCATTTTAAATCCTTTCGATTTGAGAGACGCACACAAAAGCCTGTCAACAACACTATTATAACAGATTTAAAGCGCATTTGTGCTTCTTTTTTTAAAGGGCTAACTCCGAGTTAAAAAATTAAATTCTCAAATCAAGCGTTATCTAACTGTTTTTAAATAAACCTTACGAAGGGTAAGAATACAAGGTTTAATCGCTTTCATTTTTTTGAAAATAAGGCTATAATTCAAAAGGACAGAAAAGAGAACAAATTATCTTTTCTGGAAAATTAAGGAGGCACATTGTGCAAAAATTTAAAATTGCAGCGAGTGAAAAAAGTACGTCATATTTTATGACGCAACGTGACGTTGTTGATGTAACGATGACTGACTTTATTGACGTTGCTGCTGTTGTTGTCATGGCATCTGAAGTGGAGCTCATTCACTCTGTATCAGATACTAAATTTGGTATCCCAGTATTTGTCCTAACTGAGAATGGCTCAGATATTGATAGCGCTATATTATCAGAAATCTATGGTATTTTTGACATACAGAATAAATACGATCACATTTTGTATACGCGTGAAATTGAGACGGCGGCCTCCAAATATGAGGCAAATGTTTTACCACCGTTCTTTGATGCGCTTCAAGCTTACGTTGAGCGTGGAAATATTCAATTTGATTGTCCTGGTCACCAAGGCGGGCAATATTTCAGGAAACATCCTGCGGGGAATCAGTTATACGAATTCTTTGGGGAAAATATTTTCCGTTCGGATATTTGTAATGCGGATGTTGCCTTAGGAGATTTGTTGATTCATGAAGGGCCTGCGATGGACTCAGAAAAGCATGCAGCAAAAGTATTTAATGCCGATAAGACTTATTTTGTTATGAATGGGACGACAACGTCCAATAACATTGCGATTTCAGCTGCCGTGCGTCCCGGAGATTTGGTTCTTTTTGATCGTAATAATCATAAATCAAACTACACAGCCGCTTTGGTAAAAGGCGGCGGATTGCCAGTTTATCTTGAAACATCGCGCGATTCGTATGGTTTTATTGGTGGTATTTATGACTCGGCATTTGAAGAAAAAAATATCCGCGAACAAATTGCTGAAATTGACCCTGAACGTGCAAAGGAAGCGCGTCCATTCCGTTTAGCTATCATTCAACTTGGCACATATGACGGCACAATCTACAATGCGAAACAAGTGGTTGAACGAATTGGTCATTTGTGTGATTATATTTTGTTTGACTCCGCTTGGGTGGGTTATGAGCAGTTTATTCCTATGATGCGAGATTCATCTCCGCTGTTGCTAGACTTAGGACCAGAGGATCCAGGTATCTTGGTGACGCAATCCACGCATAAACAGCAGGCAGGATTTTCACAGGCCTCGCAAATCCATAAAAAAGATAGTCATATTAAAGGACAAAAGCGCTATATTAATCACAAACATTTTAATAATGCGTATATGCAGTTTGCGTCGACTTCGCCTTTCTACCCCATTTTTGCGACGCTTGATATCAATGCGCGTATGCAAGAAGGAGAAGTTGGCAAGAAATTATGGCATGATTTATTAGTAACGACCGTTAATGCCAGAAAGGATTTGCTGAAAAAGGCAAAAATGATTCGTCCATTTGTACCTCCAATGGTACATGGTAAGAAATGGGAAGAAGCAGATACAGAAGAAATCGTGAATGACATTGATTTCTGGCGTTTTGAAAAAGGGGCTTCTTGGCATGGATTTGACGGTTATGGGGATAATCAATATTTTGTTGATCCCAATAAATATTTGTTGACAACGCCAGGTATTAGTGCAGCGACAGGCGAGTATGAGGATTTTGGGATTCCAGCGAATATTTTGGCAAGCTATTTGCGCGAGAATGGCATTATTCCAGAGAAAAATGATTTGAATTCAATTCTATTCTTGATGACGCCTGCGGAGACAGATGTTAAAATGGCGGCTTTAACGGCTCAAATCCTACGTTTTGAAGCATTGGTAGAAGCAGATGCACCGCTTGAGCGGGTATTGCCTTCTATTTATGCGGCTAACAGAGCGCGCTACATGGATTATACCATTCGTCAGCTTTGCCAAGAGGTGCATGATTTCTATAAGGAAAACAATACGAAGCAGAATCAAAAAGATTTGTTCTTGAAAGCAAATTTCCCAGAGCAAGGGATGACACCAAGTGAGGCAGGTGTGAATTTCTTCCGGAATAATTCAAAATTGGTTCCGCTGGATAGGATTGAAGGCGAAATTGCACTTGAAGGGGCGCTTCCTTACCCGCCAGGCGTGTTTTGTGTCGTACCTGGCGAACGTTGGGAAAGAACGGCTATCCGTTATTTCCAAATTTTGGAAGAAGGAATTAATCGTTTTCCAGGATTCTCGCCAGAAATTCAGGGCGTTTATCTTGAAAAAGAGGGCGATAAAGTCAAGGCGTATGCCTATGTTTACAGCCAGGAGGCTGATTGAGGAATAAAAATGGAAAAGAAAAAAATGGGTGTTGTGCAACTCACGATCATCACGATGATTAATATGATGGGCTCGGGCATTATCATGCTGCCGACCAATCTTGCACAGGTGGGGACAATGTCGATTCTTTCGTGGGTGGTGACGGCGGGCGGCGCGATGGCGCTTGCGTATGCTTTCTCTCGCGCCGGAATGTACACAAAAAAGACGGGCGGCATGGGTGGTTATGCAGAATATTCCTTCGGGAAATCGGGCGCATTTCTCGCAAACTTTACCTATTGGGTATCGCTTGTTATTGCAAATGCAGCGATTGCAATCTCGGCTGTGGGGTATTTTGCACAAGTCTTCCAGTTGACGTTGAACCCTGTCGAAACAGCGCTTGGAACGATTATTGTTTTGTGGTTAGCGAGCCTGTTGAACTTTGGCGGTCCGTCTATCACGGGACGTCTGTCGACATTTACCGTGTGGGGCGTGATTATTCCGACGCTATTTATTTCACTCGCGGGTTGGTTCTGGTTCAATGGCGGCTTATATGTTTCCGCTTGGAATCCCCATCATTTAGGCACATTCCAAGGAATAAGTGGTTCTATCGCCATTACATTATGGGCATTTTTGGGGCTTGAATCTGCATCTGCCAATATGGACGCGGTTGAAAATCCTGAGAAAAATGTGCCACGCGCCGTTTTAGGCGGAACGATTGGTGCTGCAATCATTTACATTATTTCAACAAATGTGGTGCAAGGAATTGTAAAAAATGCAGCGTTGGCGAAATCAAATGCGCCGTTTGGTTTAGTGTTTAGCCAGATGTTTAACCCAACTGTTGGCAATATTGTCATGGGACTATTGGTTATTTCATGCTTTGGCTCATTGCTTGGTTGGCAATTTACGATTGCTGAGGTTGCGCGTAGTTCGGCGCAAGAGGGCTATTTCCCTAAGTTCTTTAATAAAGTCATCGGAAACGGGACGCCAATTATCGGGCTGGTCGTTATTACAGCGCTGCAATCGTTATTGTCGCTGATGACAATCAGTCCGTCGCTTTCCGCTCAGTTCACGATTTTGGTCAATCTCGCGGTCGTGACAAATGTGGTGCCATATTTGTTGTCAATGGGAGCCATCAAAACGATGCAGCTGGACGCGGGCGTCAAATCAGCATCGCAAAGGCGGTTGGTGGATGGCGTGGCATTAATTGCTGCGGTTTACAGCTTATATGCGATTTATGCGGCAGGCGCAACTGCTGTTGTGGGCGGCGCGCTGGTCACTTTTGCTGGCTGGATATTGTATGGCTTCATTGCGGATAAATTTTACTTTGCGAAACCCGAAAATGGATTGAATTAAGCGTCTAAAAGCGAAAGCCGAAGAATTTCTTCGGCTTTTTGTTTTTGAAAGTTCCTGCTTGACAGGCCGCATGATTTTTGGTAAACTATCAGAGTACTGTTTGCGGAAGTGGCGGAATTGGCAGACGCGCAGGATTAAGGATCCTGTCGGGGGTTTCTCTGGTGCGGGTTCAAGTCCCGCCTTCCGCAGTATATGTGAAAGCCGCGCGATGCGGCTTTTTCTGTTAGAAAATAGAAAGAGGCAAAGGATGCACATTTTTGATGACTTGAAGGCGCGTGGTTTGATTTTTCAGACGACGGATGAGGTGGCGCTGCGCGAGGCGCTTGAGAAACAAGTGGTCAGTTTCTATATTGGCTTTGATCCAACGGCTGACAGCTTACATTTGGGGAATTTGGTGCAGATTCTGACGATGCGTCGTTTGCAATTGGCGGGGCACAAGCCGTATGCGTTAGTGGGCGGCGCAACGGGTTTGATTGGCGATCCGAGTTTTAAAGATGATGAGCGCAGTTTGCAGACGAAAGAAACGGTTGTTGAGTGGTCGGGCAAGATTCGCGGTCAGTTGGCACGTTTTTTGGATTTTGAAAATGGTGCGAATAAAGCTGAGATGACAAATAATTATAATTGGTTTGAAACGCTGACTTTCATTGACTTTTTGCGCGATGTGGGCAAACATTTTACGATTAATTATATGATGAATAAGGAATCTGTGAAGCGGCGAATTGAGACGGGAATCAGCTATACGGAATTTGCATATCAGATTATGCAAGGCTATGATTTTTATGAGCTGAATCAACTGCACGGCGTGACCTTGCAGTTGGGCGGCAGCGATCAATGGGGCAATATGACGGCTGGCACGGAGTTGCTTCGCCGCAAAGCCGATAAAACGGGGCACGTGATGACGATTCCGCTGATTACGGACTCGACGGGGAAGAAATTTGGCAAGTCTGAAGGCAATGCGATTTGGCTGGATCCCGAAAAGACGTCGCCGTATGAAATGTATCAATTTTGGTTGAATGTTGGCGATGAGGATGCGCTCAAAATGTTGAAGATTTTCACGTTTTTGTCGCTTGACGAAATTGACGAAATTGGCGCAGCTTTTGATGCTGCACGGCACGAGCGTTTGGCGCAGAAAATCCTCGCGCGCGAGGTGGTGACGCTTGTTCACGGCGAAGAAGCGTACAAACAGGCGGTGCACATTACAGAGGTTTTATTTGGCGGTGGTGCGCTCAAAGAATTGTCAGCTGACGTGATTCGTGTTGGTCTGAGCGACATGCCAAGCGTTTCTGTCAGCGCTGATGGCGATAAAAATATCGTTGAAATTCTTGTCAGCACAGGTATTGTCAGCTCAAAACGTCAGGCGCGTGAGGACGTGGCAAATGGCGCGATTTACATAAACGGCGAGCGCGTGACGGATTTAGAATATAGCTTGACGGCAGCTGACAAGATCGATGGCGCGCTGACAGTCATTAGTCGCGGCAAGAAAAGGAAGTTCATTTTGACTTACAATTGAGGTTTTCATGTTATAATTAGTTTATGGAAAAAGATTTCAATGCGCGTCTTGCAGCGATGCGTGCGCGTTATCTGGAGAATTTCCCAGAGGACGCAGCGGCACAGCAGGCGCAGATGGACGCGTTTAAAAAAATGTCAGCGGAGGAAAAAGTCGCGCGTATTGGCGAAGCACTCGCGCTTTTGGCTGACAAAAAAGCGCTTTTGAAAGAAAAATTTCAGGCATACAAAACGGCTGGCAAAGACACGCACGAAATCGAAGAACATCTTGCGCTGGTGGCCGAAAAAATGCAACATTTGGAGGAAAAGCTTGCTTGGAGCCGCTCGGACGCAGCTGATCCGGTAAGAAAAGAACGACTGAAGCGGCAACTGACAACGCTCGAGATCAAGCGTTGCAAGGCGCAATTGGAGCAAAAAAAGTGCGGCAAGATTGATGAAAAAATTGCCGCGAAGCGCTCGGCTTTTCACAGAGCATTTTCAAAAAATGCAGAATAAGCTGTCAGCTCTGACAGAAATTGAAACTTACAAATGAAAGCCTGTCAGAACTGACAGACTTTTTCAAACGGAAAATAATCAATTTGTGATAAATTTCACAAGTTGACTATTTTTAGAAAGAACGGCATGCTGCACACAGTTTTTTACGCAATTATTTTTTTGCTTGTCCTGGTTCTCTCAAATGTTCTGGACAAAATTTTCCCTAAATTGCCGCTGCCGCTGATTCAAGTGGTGGTTGGGTTAATTTTAGGCTTTTTTGGTGCGAATCGCGCGCTGCATGTGGATCCAGAGATATTTTTGGCGTTTATCATCGGGCCGCTCCTTTTTCGCGAAGCTGAGGAAACGGACGTGCGGCGCATTTTCAAGCACACGCGTCTTATTTTGGTGCTCATTTTTCCGCTGGTTTTCGTGACGGCGGTTGGCGTGGGCTATTTGACACATTGGATGGCGGCGGGCATTCCGCTTGCTGCGGGGATTGTTCTTGGCGGAACCCTTGCGCCGACAGATGCCGTGGTTGTCTCGAGCTTGTCCGAGCGCTACAATTTTCCGCGGCGTATCACGTCAGTGCTCAAAGGCGAAGGCCTTTTCAACGACGCGTCAGGCATTATCACGTTTCAGATTGCTCTAACAGCGCTGACAACAGGTGTTTTTTCAATCGGGCAAGCATCAGTCAATTTGGTGTATTCGACTGTTGGCGGCGTGCTGGTTGGTCTGCTTGTTGTCTGGATACAAGGCCTTCTTTTAACGATTCTCGAAGACGTTTCGGCCAATGACACGTCGGGTTACCTGCTCCTTGAAATCGTTTTGCCGCTTGCAGCGTTTCTCATTGCGGACGAACTCAGCATGTCGGGCATCACAGCCGTTGTTGTTGCGGGCATCATGCAGGCAAATGGACTGAAAAAAACGTCGCTTTTTGACGCGCAAGTCAGCAAAGTTAAAACGACTATTTGGGGAACGTTGACTTTTCTTTTAAATTCTGTCGTCTTTATTTTCCTTGGCATTGAGCTGTATCAGCTGATGACCCCGCTTTTTGCCGAGAAAACCTACTCAAATCTCTCGCTCGTCGTGATGGCTGTTGTGCTAACGCTCGCGCTGTTTGTCATGCGATTTGTGGTGCTCAGTTTGTATTACGCGGTGCTCAGCCTGCGCGGTAAACACATTTTCAGTCACTATTGGAATGATATTTTGCTGATGGCATTTTCGGGATCCAAAGGGACCATCGGGATTGCGGCCATTCTTTTACTCCCGCGTTCAGCCGCTACGCAACAGCCGCTTCTCGTTTTTCTTTGTGCGTCGGTCACAGGTTTGTCATTTTTGATTAGCTTTTTCATTGTGCCACTCTTTACCACTCGGAAAATCGAACATGTGAACAATCTCACACGCATTGCACTTTTAAACGAAGTCGTCACTGAACTGGAGCGCGATCAGGAAAGCGCGTCCTACAAAACAGGCTATACAATCGCAATTGACGCATATCGCGAGCGGATTCAGAAGCTGATTATTGCGCAGGAAACGGCGATTGTGTCCACTGATTTTAGCGACTTGCAGCTGATGATTATGCGCATTGAGCTGCAAGGGCTTGAAACGGCGCTGCGCGAGGGCGAAGTGTCAATGTACACCTACCGCACGTATCAGCGCTATTTGCATTCGCTTGAAACGACGGTCGCACATCATTTGGTGTCAAGCATTCAATTCGCGCTTGCTGTCACGATTCGCGCGTTTCACATGCTCACAACCAATTTGTTGCATATTGATGTCAGTTTAACGCGTCGGAAAAAATATAAACCAACAGAGACGACAAAGGCTGAAATCACGGAGTTGTATTTTAAAAACACAGAGCTTGTCATGCAAGCGCTTGAAAATCTGGAAGGCGTTTACGAACCACAGCTGATTAATTTTCTGCAAGCTGAACGTCTGAGAACCGCAGCATTTGTGGCTTCGGGCGGTCACATCACACGCATGATGAACAAGGCGCATCCGAATAATCTGACCGAAATGATGCGCGCGTATTATCTCGAGCGCAAGCTGATTTTTGAATATGAAGACCGAAAGGAGCTGACGAGCCGCGAGGCGCAGACGATGCGAAAAAATGTAAATGTCATGGAAGATTATTCGCTCGCAGGTGAACGCCAAGGTCTTCTAGCCGATCTCCTAACGAACGGAAAATAAAGCGAATCTTACTTTCTGAAATGAAAAGCTCATTAGCAGCAGACTGGAAAGATGAAGAGAACGCATGGTATGCCGGTTTGAATAAATGAAAAAACTCGCAGAATTTTGCGAGTTTTTTTATGTTTTGAGAGATTGTGTGATGACGTTAAAATTTATACTTGACAAAAGATTAGCCAAAGAAGTATAATAAAAGAAAACGGTTTCAAAAAATGCAATACATAGATAGAAAGGAGTCGTGATTAGTCCAATGCAGCATGAAAACAAGCATTAAAATTAAATTGAAGCAAAATCAGGAAGAAGGAAATCGAATGAAAAAGAAAATTCTCTCAGCGTGGTTGATGCTCATTGCTACATTTTTTGTCTCATTTGCAGCCTACGCAGACACGCAAACTATTGCCCCAAACGGGTATTCGGGGAACAATATTTATTTACCTGATCAGAGGGTTCAGGTAAATAATGCTACAAGTTTTCCGTACAATACTATCGTGGACATTCAAGATATATTTCCCAATAATCCCGGCGAGGTTTGGCGAGGTACAGGAACTCTCATTGCTCCGGGTGTTGTTCTAACTGCAGGGCACGTGATTTATGATAAATCTGAAGGAGGATATGCTAATTCAGTAACCGTTTATCAGGCGTATGCGAACGGGAATTATAACCCTAGTACAGCTGTCACAGCAAAAGCGCTTTTAGCTCATCCGGATTGGGTAGCTAAAAATAATAGTTCACCATCTATTTATGTCTTGGGAAGCACAGATTTGGCCTTGATTTTTCTTAATCAAAATATTGGCTTACAAACGGGGTGGATGGGGATGTCATCTTCTCTCTCGGTTGGTCAACCTATAACTCTAGCTGGATTCCCAGGAGATTATCGAGATCAAATGTGGAAAATGAGTGGAAGTGCTTCTTCGATTTCTAATTCATTAATCTCTTATTCTAATATAAGCACATATCCAGGACAGAGTGGTAGTCCGCTAATTTCAACATCAAACACTATCGTAGGCGTTAATGTTGCTCAGGCTGTTTATGGTGAAAATTCGAGTAAGGTTCCTTCTGACCAAGCGACAACGTATCCAAACTGGGGTATTCAACTCACCACTGCCAATATTGCGTGGATTCAAAACAATGTCCCAGAATTGAAAACAACAGCTTTATATCGCCTGTATAATCCAGGAAATTCGGATCATCTTTATACTAAGAACTTAGCAGAGATGCGCAGTTTGGCGAC
>JAIRUZ010000067.1 GCA_031254115.1 Streptococcaceae bacterium | reverse complement strand
TACATTTCATGTTTCTCTTTTTTATGGCATTGTTTTCGCGGCGACTTCTGTTTCGATTACAGTAGAAGTGCTCCAAGAATACGGAAAGCTGAGCACGCGTGCGGGCAATATCATATTGGGCGCTGCCATTGTTGACGACATTTTAGCGGTTCTCATTCTGTCAGTTTTTAAAAGTACGGCTGGAGGAGCTGACGGAAATTTGCTGCTAAAAGGAGGCTTGACACTCGCCTTCTTTGGGGGCTTGGTTTTGGTTCACAAAATGATTCCACGCTTCTGGAAATTTGTTGACAGACTTCCCGTTTTCGCAAAGCATACATCAATGGCACTTCTTGTTTGCTTAATCCTGAGCCTCGTTGCTAATGCTGTGGGTATGTCGGCGGTTATCGGAAGTTTCTTTGCGGGAATTGCAATTTCACAAACTGAACCTGCGCAAAAGATTGAAAAGTATATGTCTGCGATTTCGTATGTCGTTTTTATTCCTGTCTTTTTCATGTCTATTGCGCTCTCGATTTCCTTTGAAGGTGTCATTTCGCATGCGCCTTTGATTTTACTTTTTACGACACTAGCTATTTTGACGAAATTTTTTCCTGCTTATCTGAGTGCTAGGGCGTCGGGCTTAGAGAAATCTGAAAGTCAACTGGTTGGCGCGGGAATGATTTCTCGCGGGGAAATGGCGCTTATCGTCGCTCAAATCGGCTTGACAAGTGCTTTTATCACTGACGAAGTCTACTCAGAGCTCGTCATCGTGATTTTGCTAAGTACGCTTGTGGCACCGTTTTTAATGAAATTAGCGTTCAAAAAGGGTGCCTACTAAAAAATTCCGTTCGGAAAACCCGCTCGGAATTTTTTGATTAAACGCGTTCGACTGTGATGTGATGAGCTTGAAGCTGCTTGAATGTCTCGTCAGGCAAATCGGTATCTGTGAAAACTTGGTACACTTCTGAGAATTGAAATTCAGTGATGATACTATTTTTTTCAAATTTACTGGAATCAGTAAGGACAATGACTTTTTTTGCCGCGGAGGCCATGGTGCGCGTCGTGTCGCTGCGATTGATGTCGCTGCAGCGAAAGCCGCGCGCGCTGTCAACGCCGTCAACACCTATAAAAAGCTTGTCAACATAAAATTCATCCACTACTTTTTTAACAAGCGGGCCAATGTTGCACTGTGAATCGGGCTGATATTCGCCGCCGAGCAAAATGATTTTGCATGTGGCTGACTTGCGAATGTAAGTCGCGATAAAAACGGAATTGGTGATAATCGTGATGTCTTTGCGGTTGAACGCGAGCTCTTCGGCAAGAAGTGCACAGGTGGAGCCCGATTCGATCATGACAGTGTCGCCGTCGTTGATGCAAGCCGCGGCACGTCTCGCAATCCGTTTTTTGAGGTCATGATTGATGGCGAGCCTAAAATTGAGATTGTCCGTATTATTGAGCAGTGCAAAGCCGTGCTGGCGCCTGATGATGCCTTTTTCCTCAAGCTTGTCTAGGTCTTTGCGAATCGTGACATTTGAGACATCAAGCAATTCTGCAAGGCGTGTGACTTCGATTTTTGTTTCTTGACTGACGAGGGAAATGATTTTTTCTTGACGTTTCATAAGGCTATCATACCAAAAAAGAGTAAAAAAATCAATTTTCGCTTACGAAAAGAACTTTATTGTTTACGAATGAAAATAAACGTGTTATAATTTGTTTATGACAGTTGAAACAGCATGTGTATTTAATGTTCAAAAGTTCTCGATTCATGATGGACCTGGGATTCGGACGGTTATTTTCTTTAAGGGATGTCCGTTGCGCTGCTTTTGGTGCGCTAATCCAGAAAGTCAGAACAAGTTTCCAGAGAAGATGAGAGATGACCTATCAAAATTAGGTTTTGTGACAGTTGGGGAAAACAAAAGTTACGACGAATTGATTGACGAAGTGATGAAAGATGCGCTGTTTTACGAGGAATCGGGGGGTGGCGTGACGGTGTCTGGCGGCGAAGTGCTGATGCAGGCAGCTTTTGCAACAGAATTGTTGCGGCGCTTAAAAGAAAAAGGGATTCACACGGCGGCTGAAACGACAGGTTTTGCAAAGCCCGCGGTATTTGCAGATTTTTTGGCGCAAGTTGATTATTTGTTTTTTGACGTGAAGCACTGGGATGCCGCGCAGCATAGACGTGGCACGGGCGCAGATTTGCAGGTGATTTTGGAGAATTTAAAAATGGCGCTCAGCTCAGGTGTTGAGATGTGGCCGCGCATTCCGGTGATTCCTGGCTTCAATGACGGTTTAGAAAATGCGCGCGGTTTTGCAAAATTATTTCATGAGATAGGCGTGACGCGGGTCGAGCTTTTGCCCTTTCATCAGTTTGGCGAGAAAAAATACGAGTTGCTCGGGCGAGATTACCGTCTCAAAGACGAGAAGCAATTTCAAACGACAGATTTGCTTTATTTTAAAGAAATTCTGGAAGAAGCGGGAATTTCGTGTAAGGTTTAAGTTTTGAAACGGCGCGCGTGCTAGACGAAAAGGCTGAAATTTAGCCTTTTTTATGGTATCATGGTAGCATGAATTTAGGATTAGCAAGAGCGCAAGCAAAAGAAATTCGGATTATTTTTTTTGATATTGACGATACACTGCGTAATTCGGAGACGGGATTTATTCCGGATTCGGTCACGGAGGTTTTTGCACAGCTTCAAGAGAAGGGGATTTTAACGGGAATTGCGACAGGGCGCACATTTTCGGGGGTTCCTGCAGAAATTCGGGCGCTTGCACCCGATTATTTTGTGACGGCGAATGGGGCGCGCGTGGTTCAAAAGGACGGAAAAGTGGTTTACGATCGGCCGCTGTCGCTTGAATTGGCGTCGGAAATTATGGATTGGCTACACGAAGAGAAGAGTGAAGCCGTTTTTTACGGTGCTGATGCGTTGCACGCGACGGCATGGAGCCGTGCTATGGAAGCGTCTTTTGGGGCACTTTACAAAAAATTTGATGTCGCGCCGACATATTATTTGACGCATGCGGTGTATCAGATTGTGTCCGTGTCAGAGCGAGATCAAGCGCTTGTGTTGCCAGAAGCGCTTGCTCGGCAGGTGCGGCGCGTGCGTTGGCATGAATTGAGCTCAGATATTGTGCCGCTTAAAGGTTCAAAAGCTGACGGCGTTGCGCGGATTTTGGACGATTTGGGCTTGTCAGCTGACAATGTGATGAATTTTGGTGACGGCCTCAATGATCGCGAACTTTTTGAGTTTTCAGGGCTGTCAGTCGCGATGGCGAACGCACATCCTGAGATTTTGAAGATGGCAGATGTTGTGACTGGCACAATCGAAGCTGACGGCATTCTGTCAGCGCTGACAGAATTGGAGATATTAAAATGAGCTTTCCACAATTGGAGCTAGAGACTTATAAAGGCACAAAAGCGATTATTCACACGACTTTGGGCGATTTGAGCGTGCAGCTTTTTGATACGGAGGCGCCGCGCACGGTTGAAAATTTCGTGAAACTTTCAGAAAAAGGCTATTACAACGGGATTATTTTTCACCGAATTATTCCTGATTTTATGATTCAAGGTGGCGATCCGACGGGCACGGGCATGGGCGGCACGTCGATTTTTGGTGAAAAATTTGAAGATGAATTTTCCGAAAATCTATTCAATTTGCGCGGCGCGCTTTCCATGGCAAATGCGGGGCCGAACACAAACGGCAGCCAATTTTTTGTCGTACAAAAATCGGATCTTGGCTATCCTCTGTCAGCGCTGACAGAAGGTGGTTGGCCTGAAGAAATCGCTAAAGCGTATGTTGAAAATGGCGGCACACCGCACTTGGACGGCCGCCATACGGTTTTTGGTCAGCTGACAGACGCCGAAAGCTATGCCGTGCTTGACAAAATGGATGCAGTTGCGACGGATGCGGCTGACAGGCCGCTTGAAGAAATTATTATCGAAAGCGTTGAGATCAAGAAATTTGTCGCAGAAGACGCCGAGACGCGCGACAAAAAGCATGCGCTAAAAATCGGCGATGTGTTCAAGGCGAAAGTCATCGGCATTCAAACTTATGGCGTTTTTGTCAGCTTTGACACAGACGAAAAACATGGTCTCGTGCACATCTCAGAGCTTCGCAGCGGCTTTGTCACAGCCATTCAGAACGAAATTCAAATCGGCGATAAAATGGACGTAATGGTGATTGACATTGACGAATTCTCGGGTAAAGTCTCGCTGAGTCACCGTGCGCTTGAGGAAAATCCTGAAAAGCACCAGACAACGCGCAAACATTATGCAACCAATAGTCGCGAGAAAATCGGCTTCAAACCACTCGAAAAAGCATTGCCTACATGGATTCGCGAGAATGAAGATTACCTAAAAGATCTTGAAAACACGGAAAATTAAACGCGATGAATGATCAAACGGCTAAATTTATTAAGCGTCTGATGAATATTCTCTCGGTTATTGGTTTAATCGGGACGATTTTGGGTGCGTTTTATTTGTGGCGCCTCGGCGCATTTACGGATCCAGCGGTCTTAAAAGGCTTGGTTACCGCTCACCGTTATTTTGGCATCGTGCTCTTCGTTGTGATTCAAATTATTCAAGTTGTGATTCCGATTATTCCAGGCGGCATTACAATGGCGGCTGGCGTCATCATTTTTGGCGGTTTTTGGGGCTTTATTTACAACTATATTGGCATCACAATCGGCTCGGTGATTCTGTTTCAGATTGGGCAAACGTACGGCACGTCCATGGTTAAAGCCTTTGTGAAAGAAAAAACATACGAACGTTACATGACAATGGCGCAAAAACACCAGCGCAAATACAATTGGATTTTCTTTTTGCTGATGCTTTCACCGCTTGCGCCAGACGACGCGCTCGTCCTCATTTCCAGTCAAACAAAAATGAGCTGGCGCTGGTTGCTGCTTTCTGTTTTCGTCGGGAAAATTCCAGGGATTCTCGCGTATAGCTATATTCTGGTTTACGGCGGCGGATGGCTCGCCAAGGTGTTTGGTTTGTAACAAACGCGCATCAAAAAGGAGAAAAATGGATTTACCACGCAAAAAATTTGTTCGTTGGGATTCGCGGATTGACTATGCGCTTATTTTGCCTGTCTTTTTACTCTCTTTGATTGGCTTTATTGTGCTTTCTATCAGTCTTCACACGGATTATAATAGTACGGCGGCGAATGCGCTTTTGTGGCAACAGGGCGCGTGGCTGCTGCTTGGGCTGGTGTCGGCTTTTATAATCATGCACTTTAATGCCCAATTGCTCTGGTTTTTAGCGCCTATTCTTTACGGCTTGGGCCTAGTGCTCATGGTTTTGCCACTGATTTTTTATAGTCCACAGCTGGTTGCTGCAACGGGCTCGAAAAACTGGATTGCGGTCGGCGGCACAACGCTTTTTCAGCCGTCGGAGCCCATGAAGGTGGCGTATGTTTTATTTCAAGCACGGCTCATTTTGCGCTTTCGCGAGCGGCAGACAACGCATTTTCTTGTCAAGGATTTAGAGCAGATTTTGTGGATGTTTTTGGCCACTGTGCCGGTTTTATTTCTTTTAATCGGGCCGCATATGCAAAGTGATTTTGGTACGGCGCTTGTTTTTGTGGCTATTTTTTCGGGCATGATTATGATTTCGGGTGTTTCGTGGAAAATTTTGTTGCCAGTTATTACGGTGGTGCTGCTCGCGATTTCAGGCTTTCTTTATGTTGTGATTTCAAAAGATGGTCAGGCGTTTATGAGCCAATTGGGCTTTAAAACGTATCAATTTGCGCGTTTTCAAGCGTGGTTGCATCCGTTTAGCGACCCACAAGGCACAACCTATCAGCAGGCACAGGCGCTTTTGGCAACGGCATCGGGCGGCACAACGGGCGCTCCGAGCACACTTGGGTCGATTGCGGTTCCAGTGCGTGAATCGGACATGATTTTCACAGTCATCGCGGGATTATTTGGTTTTGTGGGCAGTAGTTTTGTGATTTTCTTGTATTTGTATCTGATTTACCGCATGGTACGCGCGACTTTTCTGGCAAAAAATCAATTTTATATGTTTGTTGCTGGGGGCTTGACGATGATGCTGTTATTTCACGTGTTTGAAAATATCGGCGCAACAATTGGCGTGCTGCCGCTGACGGGGATTCCGCTGCCGTTTATCAGCCAAGGCGGCTCTAATTTGATTTCCAATATGATGGGCATTGGGATTATTTTGTCCATTCGTTACACGAAGGACGCGGGCGTTGATCGGCAAGCGATTCGTGCGCGTTATCGCAAAAAACTGGCGCGCCGCATGGCAAAAAATGAGAAAAAGGGCTTGCAAACGCCTGAAAAATAAGCTATAATCATAGAAAATAAACGGGAGGTAGGGCCATTGCGCATTTAAATCTTAAGAAAACTTTGAAACTAAAGTATCTTGGGATTTTTGCGTGTGTTTTTACCTAAATTAAAGGCTTTTTCGCGCAATTCTTCCTTGACGAGACAGGAGGAATTTTTTTTGTCGAATTTGAAAATCGAACATTTGAATTTTAGTTATGGCGCGCACGTCATTTTTGAGAATGCTGAAATAAATATTGATGAAAGCTGGCGTTTGGGGCTTGTCGGGCGAAATGGGCGCGGGAAAACGACGCTTTTGAGAGTGTTAGAAAAAAGCGCGGGCGCACGTAAATTTGCCTATTTTCCGCAAACGATTGTAAACGCTGACGAAATGACGATTGATGTTCTGTCAGCGCTGACAGAGGGCGCGCGCTGGGAAATTGAGCGAGAATTGTCACTGTTGGCTGTTGATTTAGAGGTGTTGTGGCGGCCGTTTGTTAGTTTGTCTGGCGGGGAACAAACTAAATGCCTGCTGGCAATGCTGTTTTTGTCAGACGATGCGTTTGCGCTGATTGACGAGCCGACAAATCATTTGGATTTGCCCAGCCGAAAAAGTGTGGCAAGTTATCTGGCGCGTAAGCATGGGTTTATTGTTGTCAGCCACGATCGGGATTTTTTAAACGCGGTGAGTGACCATACGCTTGTTATTGAGCGCACAAAGTTGGTTCTTTATCAGGGAAATTATAGTGTTTATGAAGAAGAGAAAAAGCATGAAGATGCGCGTGAACAAAGGGAAAACAATCAGCTAAAAGGTGAAATTTCGCGCTTGAGGCAAGCGGCTCTCGCGAAGGAAAATTGGGCGCGCGCGCGTGAGAAAACGAAAGATGCGTCAGCTGACAGCGGCTTTGTCAGCGCTCGAGCTGCGCGCGCGATGAAAAAATCTAAGAATCTTGAAAAGCGTATGACGTCTGAGATTTCAAAAAAAGAAAGTCTGTTAAAAAATGTGGAAAAAATTGGCACTTTGCAGCTCAATTTTGTGCCGAGTTTTCGTGAAACGTTGCTTTCACTCGCGGATTTTTCTGTCAGCGCTGACGGCAAAACGCTTTTTGAGCCGCTCACATTTGAGCTGAAAAAGCATGAAATCCTTGCACTGGCAGGGCCAAACGGAAGTGGCAAAACGCAATGTCTCAAGCAACTGCCCCTTTCTGAGCACATCAAAGTTTCATACGTGCGCCAAATTTTTCAAAACACGGGAAATTTACGCGATTTTGCGCGCGAAAATCAGCTAAATTATGAGCTTTTTCTGTCCAATCTCCGAAAATTAGGACTTTCGCGCCGCCATTTTGATCAGCCGATTGAGACGCTCTCGCAAGGCCAGCAGAAGAAAGTGGAGCTCGCGCGGTCGCTCTCTGAGCCAGCTGAGCTCTACATTTGGGATGAGCCGCTTAATTATTTGGACATCACGAACCATGTGCAGCTTACGCGACTGCTGACAGAAAGCCGCCCGACGATGCTGTTGGTCGAGCATGACACGCAATTTATCGAAACAATTGCCACAAAAACACTTTTTTTGAAAAAATGAAAGCAGCAAGTTATCAGCTTGTGCTGTGTAGCTGTGATTTGAGGTTGTGTTATAATGAGGGCAATGACTGAATCTTCCCCAGAAATAGCGCAGGTGATTGTCGATGTGCCGTCGATACAGACGGATCGGCTGTTTTCGTATGCTGTGCCGCGTGAGCTGACGGGGATTGTGACGCCTGGCATGCGCGTTCATGTGCCGTTTGGCGCGCGCGTGGTGCAAGGATTTGTGATGGTATGCGCACAAGCGGAGCCGAGCGAACGCGAGCTCAAGGAAATTGTAGAGGTGCTGGACGTTGCGCCGGTACTGAGCGCGGAGCAGCTGGAACTTGCGGATAGCATGCGTCACACGGTATTTAGCTACAAGATTTCGATTCTCAAAGCAATGCTGCCGAATTTATTAAATTCGAGCTACGACAAGGAAATTGACGGCAAACGCTGGTCGTTGCTTTCGGAAAATGAAAAGCTTGCGGCGATGAAACGCGTCAGAAGCGGCGAAGCCGCCGTTCACTATCTCGCGAAAACGAAAGAAAATCAGAAGCGCGAGAAATGGCTGTCGGTTGAGCCCGCGCTTGCAGCGTTTCAATTTGATGCACGAAGCAAAAAGCGTCTTATTGCGCGCGATTTTCTGTCAGCGCTGACAGAACCGATTCGCGTGAAGGACGTGCCATTTTCGCGTAGCGTTTTGGCCTTTTTTGCGGAAAATCAGCTGATTAAAATTGAAGAAAAAGTGGTCAGTCGAACGGCCGCATTTTTTGAGGCTATAAACGCTGACAAACCGCGTCAGCTGAATCAAGAGCAGGAAAATGCGCTTGCGGCAATTGTCAGCTCTGACAAACCGATTTTGCTTGAGGGCATCACGGGTTCTGGTAAAACGGAAGTGTATTTGCAGGCGATTGCGCATTATTTGGCGCTCGGGAAGCGCGCGATTGTTCTGGTGCCAGAAATTTCGCTCACACCGCAAATGACGCAGCGTTTTGTGGCGCGTTTTGGCACGCAAGTGGCAATTTTGCATTCAGGGCTTTCTGACGGCGAAAAGTACGACGAATGGCGGAAAATAAAGGCTGGCGAGGCGCAAGTTGTCGTGGGCGCACGTTCTGCGATTTTTGCGCCGCTTGAAAATATTGGCATTATCATCATCGATGAGGAACATGAAACGAGCTACAAACAGGACGCGAATCCGCGTTATCACGCGCGCGACGTCGCGTTGCTACGTTGCGCATTTCATCACGCGACGCTTGTTTTAGGCTCGGCGACGCCAAGTCTGGAAAGTCGCGCACGCGCGGAGCGTCAGGTGTATCAGCTTATTCGACTGACGGCGCGCGCAAATCCTCGCGCTCTGTTGCCGACGGTCAATAGTGTTGACATGCGTCGTCATTTGAATGATCAGTCGGCTGATTTTTCCGAACAATTGCTTGAAAAAATTAATGAAAAGTTAGAAAAAAACGAACAAATTATTTTGATGCTGAATAAGCGCGGCTATTCCAGCTTTTTGATGTGTCGGGAGTGCGGCACGGTAATCAAATGCCCGAATTGCGACGTTTCTCTTACGCTACACAAAGATAATGGGCGCTGGCAGCTGAATTGTCATTATTGCGGACATTCAGAAATGCCGCCGCGTCGTTGCCCGAATTGCGGAGCTGAAAAATTGCGAACCTACGGAACGGGCACGGAAAAAGTGCAAGAAGAGCTGCAGGCGCTTTTGCCGAACGTTCGGATTTTGCGGATGGATGTGGATACGACGCGCACAAAAAATGCGCACGAAAAGATTTTGACGGCGTTTGGCCGCGGCGAGGCGGACATTCTTTTGGGCACGCAAATGATTGCCAAAGGGCTCGATTTCCCCAATGTGACGCTTGTTGGTGTGATCAATGCGGACACGGGGCTGAATCTGCCAGATTTCAGGGCATCAGAGCGCACGTTTCAGCTGTTGATGCAGGTGGCGGGGCGCGCAGGTCGCGCGGACAAGGCGGGCGAAGTGCTGATTCAGACTTTCAATCCCGAACATTATGCGCTTGCGCTTGCGAGCCAGCAGGATTATGAAACGTTTTATAAGCAGGAAATGAAATTTCGTCAGCTGCAGGCGTACCCGCCGTATTATTTCACGGTGCAAATTCTTGTCAGCCACAAAAATGAGGAACTTGCAGTCAAAAAATCGTATGAGATTTTGAGTTTGCTGGCCTCGCGACTGACAGAAAAGGCTAGAATTTTGGGGCCAACGCCGCGGAGCATTGCGCGCACGCACAATTTTTATCATTATCAGGTACTCATCAAATATCGGTTTGAAGAGGGGCTTGAAGACGCGCTGAACGCGATTTTAGAGCTTGCGCAGCTGCGTGAAAATCGTGAGTTGCGCGTGGCGATTGACAGCGAGCCGCAAAATTTTGTATGAAGATTGGACTTTCGGAGAATTAAAGAATGAAACAAAAAATTATTTTTATGGGCACGCCTGATTTCGCGGCGACGGTTCTTGCGGGCTTGATTGAATCGGGCGCGTACGAGATTTTGCGCGTCGTGACGCAGCCCGACCGCAAAGTCGGCCGAAAACACGTGCTGCAAGCGACGCCTGTTGGCACGCTTGCCGTTTTGTCAGGGCTCACAACGCTCAAACCTGAAAAATTGAGCGGCTCGCTTGAGCTGACAGAGCTTTTAGAACTTGCGGCGCGGGAGCCGTACGGCATTGTGACAGCAGCTTTTGGACAATTTTTGCCTGGGAAATTGCTAGACGCAGTTGCGTTTTCGCTCAATGTACACGCAAGCTTATTGCCGAAATACCGCGGCGGTGCGCCGATTCATTACGCGCTGATAAACGGCGACGCTGAGGCGGGCGTGACGCTGATGGAAATGGTGCGGAAAATGGACGCGGGCGACATGCTTTCACAACGCGCAATTCCGATTACTGCCGCGGACAATGTCGGCACTTTATTTGACAGATTGGCCGTTGTCGGTCGCGATTTATTGCTTGAAAAGCTGCCAGATTATCTGTCAGGCGCGCTTTCGCCTGTCGCGCAAGACGCGGAAAAAGTCAGCTTTTCGCCAAATATTCAGCCGGAAGAAGAGCTGATCGACTGGACGAAACCTGCGCGCGCGGTGTTCAATCAAATTCGTGGCATGAATCCGTGGCCGGTGTCGCACACGATTTGGCGCGGTGAGCGCCTGAAAATCTACGAAGCCGAAGTCGTCGATGGTGCAGGAAATTCGGGCACGGTCATTGAGCGTAGCAAAAAACGTTTGGTGGTCGCTTGTGGCGCGCAGGCTGTCAGCTTGCGGCTCGTGCAGCCAGCTGGAAAACCAAAAATGGCAATTGGCGATTTTCTAAACGGCGCAGGCCGCGACATCAGTGAAGGAGAACGATTTGGCGATGGAA
The DNA here is from genome assembly GCA_031254115.1 of Streptococcaceae bacterium. Taxonomy (GTDB): domain Bacteria; phylum Bacillota; class Bacilli; order Lactobacillales; family Streptococcaceae; genus Lactovum. The sequence continues at coordinate 18,315 of JAIRUZ010000067.1, read as the reverse complement.
ACTAACGCGCGGCACGTTGCGCTTGAGATTTTGATTGATATTTTTGGCAATGACGCGTATGGGAATATTTCGATCGATCGGCATTTGCGTCTGCCAGCGCTGACAGAGCGCGATCGTGGCTTTGTGACAGCGCTTGTTTACGGCGTCGTTGCCAAAAAAGAATTGCTCGCGTGGTACGTGGCGCCATTTTTGAAAAAACAGCCCAAGCTGTGGGCTCAAGCCCTCCTCTGGCTGACGGTCTACCAGATTGTCTTCATGGACAAAGTCCCGACGTCGGCCGCGGTCGATGAAGCGGTGAAGCTCGCGAAGGCGCACGACGGGCAATCGGCGGGAAATTTTGTGAACGCAGTCATGCGTACACTCATGCGCAGCGGGCGTTTGGACGAATTGCCCAAAGATTGGGAAACCAGATATTCAATGCCCAAAGTGATTTTGGACAAATTAGTGCGGCAATTTGGCGGCAAACGCACGGGCGAAATGCTTATAAGCCTAGACGTACCCGCAAAAGCGAGCGTTCGACTTGTCAGCCACCGCGAAGACGTTTTAAACGAATTATCAGCGCTGACAGCCTCTGAAATCGCGCCGTCAGCGCTCGTCGCACCTGCAGGCAATTTTGCAGCGACTGATAGCTTTAAAAACGGCTGGCTGACGCTTCAGGACGAAACCAGCCAGCTCGTCGCGCCGATTTTGATGGCTGACAGTAACGGCACGGAAAATGTACTCGATGCGTGCGCGGCGCCTGGCGGCAAAACGTGTCACATTGCGTCTTTCTTGACGAGCGGGCAGGTTACCGCGTGCGATTTATATGCGCATAAACTCGAGCTGATTGAGCAAAATGCTGCGCGCTTAGGCGTGGCGGACAAAATCACGACTGTCAAAGCGGACGCGATGACGTTTTCAAGCGCGGAGAAATTTGAGCGCATTCTTGTTGACGCGCCGTGCTCGGGACTTGGTCTCATGCGCCGAAAACCCGATATCAAATACCGCAAAACGGCGCGCGATTTTGCCGACTTACAAAAAAATCAGCTGCAAATTTTGGACACAGTATCAAAAGCACTCACGCCAGACGGCGTCCTTGTTTATAGCACCTGCACACTCGCTGACGAAGAAAATTTTGACGTGGTCGCGCAATTTCTGTCCACGCACGCCGATTTTGAGCACGCCCCGATTTCGGACGTCAAACCCGACCTGCTCACCGACGGTTGCGTTTTCATTACGCCCGAGCGCTATCACACCGACGGCTTTTTCATCGCCAAATTTCGGAAAATTAAGTAAAATCCTCTGCGCAGGATTTTTTCTTTTCAATGAATCTGTTTCATACCCCTGCTTTTTTGTCTAACCACGCTTTAGCGCTCGGCGCATACGCCGAGTAAACAAACGCAAAGCTGAGTTAGCCTTCAAAAGCAAAACGGGTTATGAAACAAGTCTAATAAAAAGGCCTAACAAAATTCATATACTTTTGGTATAATAGCAGCATGGACTATAAGATTCTCACGGACATTGGCGAGAAGCGCCAGACAAACCAAGATTATGCAGGCACATTTTTAAATCAAGCGGGGACGCGTCTTTTTCTGCTGGCTGACGGCATGGGCGGGCACCGCTCGGGCGACGTAGCAAGTAAACTTGCGGTTGAGGACATTGGTGAACTCTGGGAATCCACAGGCTTCACGGGATCTGAAGAAATCGAAACCATTGAGGCGTGGATGCGCCGTCAAGTGCTCGTCGAAAATGAAAACATCGCAAACCTCGGCAAATTAGACGATTATAAAGGTATGGGCACGACGCTCGAGATGCTTTATATTGGCGATACGCACGTGATTACAGGCCACATTGGCGATTCAAAGCAATCGCTTATTCGCAACCGAAAATTGGTGCCGCTGACGCACGATCATTCGCTCGTTCAAGAGCTCGTTGACGCGGGACAAATCACGGAAGAAGAAGCCGAAACACACCCGAACAAGAACATCATTACGCGCAGTCTCGGGCAAAATAAAGAAGCGATTCCTGACACGGAAAGTTTCACATTCACGATTGGCGACCACATTCTCATGAACTCGGACGGCTTGACGAATATGATTTCGACAGAGGAAATCCTCGAGATTATAGGGGGTATTGAGCCTGTTGAGACAAAGGCGCAAAAGCTGATTACGCTTGCCAATGCAAACGGCGGGCTGGATAATATCACAGTGATTTTGGTCAAATTTGACGGAGGTGATTTCGCATGATTCAAGTCGGACAATTGCTCGCTGATCGTTACCATATCATCAAAGAAATCGGTCATGGCGGCATGGCGAACGTTTACCTTGCGACGGATACATTTCTTGACAATCGGGAAGTAGCCGTCAAAGTGCTTCGCAGCAATTTTGAAAATGACGCACTTGCAATTGCGCGTTTTCAGCGCGAAGCGTACGCAATGGCGGAACTTTCGCACCCCAATATTGTCGGGATTTATGACGTGGACGACTACAACGGCCAGCAATTTATCGTCATGGAATTTGTCGATGGCATCACGCTCAAACAATATATCAAGGCAAATGCGCCTTTGTCGAGCGACGATGCGGTCAATAAAACCGCAGGCATTCTTGCGGGCATGGCGGTTGCACACGGCCGTGGCATTATTCACCGCGACATCAAACCGCAAAATGTGCTTGTGACCAAAGACGGCAACGTCAAAATTACGGATTTTGGGATTGCCAAAGCGCTTGGCGAAACCTCGCTGACGCAGACGAACTCTATGTTCGGATCGGTGCATTATCTTTCGCCCGAGCAAGCACGCGGCGCGAATGCGACGGTGCAATCAGACCTGTATGCGATTGGTATTATCATGTTTGAAATGCTGACAGGACGCATTCCGTTTGACGGCGATTCCGCGGTTTCTATTGCGCTCAAACATTTCCAGGAAAAGCTGCCAAGCATCACGGCAATTAATCCGAGCGTCCCGCAAGCTCTGGAAAATGTGGTGATTAAAGCGACGGCAAAAAACCTCAAATATCGCTATCCTAATATCATGACCATGATGACGGATCTTGAGACGTCATTATCGCTTGAGCGTCGCAGTGAGCCAAAACTCGTTTTGCCAGAGGATGATATTGGCGCGATTGCCAAAAATCCGGTTGCTTTGGCTGACACGCAAGAGCTGATTCGCCAAGTCACGAGCCAAATGACGGTTTCTCCTGATACGCCGCGCCCTGCAAAAAATGTTGTAAAAACGGCCAAAACGTCTGACAAAGTGCCTTCGAATACGCCTAAAAAGCGTCGCCGGTGGCTACCCGTTGCGATTGGCGCAGCCATTGTTGCGCTTGCGATGATTGGGGTTTTCGCTCTGCTCAATCTGGGCGGTAATCGTGTCATGGTGCCCGCGGTTGCAGGTCAGTCGCTTGCCAGTGCGAAAAGTTCGCTTCAGGGTGCTGGGCTTACGGTCGGTGACATTGTCAAAGAAAGTAGCGATACGGTCAGTAGCGGAAACGTGATTAAGACCGATCCCGCAACGAATACAAGCGTGAAAAAAGGCAGTTCCGTCAAGATTTATGAGTCAACAGGCCCTGCAACGGCTGAGGTGCCAGATGTGACAGGACAAACACAATCTGCGGCCGAAGCAGCGATTAAGTCAGCAGGTTTCACAGTTGGCTCGATTACACAAAAAAATAGTGACACGGTGGCGTCGGGGACGGTTATCTCAACAGACCCAGCGGCGGGCGCGACAAAAAACAAGGGGACCAGCATTAATCTTGTGATTTCAAAAGGAACGCAAATGCTGACGATGCCCAATTGGAGCTCGTCTATGACAGCTGCAAATTTACAAAGTCAGCTGAAAAATATGGGCGCGACGGTTGTTCTTCAAACGCAGACAACCTCTGACAGCAGCTTTGACGGGTTGATTGCGTCTGTCAGCCAAGATCCTGGCAGCACATTCCCAGTCGCGACAACGATTTACATCACGGTTTATCAATATACAGCACCTGTCTCGTCGGCAAGCAGCACTTCTTCGTCAACGGCGGCATCGCAAAGTACGGCAAGCAGCCAAGCGTCAAGCACGACCGCAAGTAGTTAAAACTTGTCAGCTTCGGGAAAAAATGATATACTTGTCTTGTTTTGTAATTCGCTAAAAAGTGGAGTTATGAAACAAATTCACTGAAAACGTAGTTTTCTACAGGATTTTCTTAGTTTCGCGCAGCCAACGTGCTACTCAGATTCATCCAAAAACAAAAAGGAGAAAAACTCATGGCAATCTCAAAAGAGAAGAAAAACGAAATCATGAAGGAATACGCACGCAAAGACGGTGACACAGGTTCACCTGAAGTGCAAATCGCCGTTCTGACATGGGAAATTAACCATTTGAATGAGCATATTCAAATGCACAAAAAAGATCACGCAACTTATCGCGGACTGATGAAAAAAATCGGTCACCGTCGTAATTTGCTGGCTTACCTTCGCGAAAAAGATGTTCCACGCTACCGCGAACTCATCCAAAAACTCGGCTTGCGTCGTTAATTTGCACTCAAAACTCTGTCAGCTGGCAGAGTTTTTTGTCAGCGCTGACAGAATGTAAAAGGGGGAGACTTCTCTCAGAAAATTTGTTATAATAAGGACATTATGGTTGAACTTTTTCTCTCACCATCGTGCACAAGTTGCCGCAAGGCGCGTGCATGGCTTGCCAGTCACAAGGTTGACTTTCATGAGCACAATATTTTGACGACGCCCATCAGCCAGTCGGATCTTTTGGCGATTCTCACAAAAACGGAAAACGGCACGGAGGATATTATTTCTGTGCGCTCAAAGATATTTCAAAAGCTCAATGTGGACGTTGAAACGATGACGATCAAAGAGCTGATTGAATTGATTCGCAAAAATCCAGGACTGCTCAAACGCCCGATTATTTTGGGTGAGAAAGCGATGCAAATTGGCTTCAATGAAGACGACATTCGCGTGTTTTTGCCGCGCGATTACAGACGTGTTGAGCTGAACAGCTCAAAAGAGGCCATCTAATGGCTGACAGCTACAGCTATCCACTTGATTTTTCGTGGTCAGCGCGAGAAATGGCGACGGTCATTGCTTTTTTTAATCACGTCGAAGCTTTTTACGAAAAACCTAAATCTGTGAGCGCTGACAGCTTTTTGTCAGCTTACAAAGCCTTCAAAACGGTCGTTCCCAGCCTGTCAGCTGAGAAAAAACTCGCACGTGACTTTGAGAATGCCTCCAGCTACTCGATTTATAATGCTGTTCAAGCAGTAAAATTGACACAGAAATCTAAAATGGTATAATTTACATTTGTAAACACTAAAAAATTAGTTAGGAATTTATGGATAAGATTATCGTTCAAGGAGACCGCGCGCGGCTCACAGGCACAGTCGAAATCGAAGGCGCGAAAAATGCGGCGCTTCCGTTACTCGCGGCTACTATTCTCCCCTCAGAAGGTGTGACGACGCTGCGCAATGTGCCCGTTCTTTCTGATATTGAAATGATGATTGGTCTCGTGAAAAATCTGGACATTTCGCTTGACGGCTCGCGCGAGCTCAAGCAAGTCGTCGTGCATCACGGAGAGACCATCAAATCTAAGGCACCTTACGAATTTGTCACGAAAATGCGTGCATCTATCGTTGTCATGGGTCCGATTCTTGCGCGCAATCACCGCGCGCTCATTGCCATGCCTGGCGGCTGCGCGATTGGTTCGCGCCCGATTGATTTGCATTTGCGCGGGCTTGCGCAGATGGGTGTTACGATTACGCAGAAAAATGGCTACATTGATGCGATGGCGTCCGAGCTTAAGGGCGCAGACATTTACCTCGATTTTCCGTCCGTTGGCGCCACGCAAAATCTGATGATGGCAGCGACCCTTGCCAAAGGCCGCACCACGATTGGCAATGCTGCAAAAGAGCCAGAAATCGTCGATCTCGCAAACCTGCTCAATAAAATGGGCGCAAAAGTGCGCGGCGCGGGAACTGATACCATTACTATCGTGGGCGTTGAGAAAATGCACGGAACCGAGCACAGCGTGGTTCAAGATCGGATTGAAGCTGGCACGTTCATCGTTGCTGCGGCGATTACACAAGGCGACGTTCTCATTGAAGATGCGATTAGTGAGCACAATCGTCCGCTGATTGCCAAGCTGACAGAGATGGGTGTTAGTTTTCGAGAGGAAGAAAACGGTCTGCGTGTCATAGGCCCCAAAACGCTTAAACCGGCCAACGTGACGACGCTTCCGCACCCAGGTTTCCCGACGGATATGCAGGCTCAGATGACGATTGCGCAAAGTCTCGCTGATGGCGAGTCTTCGATGACAGAAACCGTTTTTGAAAATCGTTTCCAGCACCTCGTCGAGATGCAGCGTATGGGGCTTGACGTTACTTTTCAAGGCAATCATGCGACGATTAATGGCGGTCATCCGCTTGAGGGTGCCGAAGTCAAAGGAACCGACCTCAGATCAACGGCTGCGCTTGTTCTTGCAGGGCTGGTTGCGGAAGGGAAAACAACCGTCACAGGGCTCCAATATCTCGATCGTGGCTATTTCCAATTTCATCAAAAACTCCAAAAACTCGGCGCTGACGTCACACGCGTGACACATTTGCACGATTAAATAGTTTATAGGAAGGATTGAAAAAATCCTTTTTTTGTATTAGAATTAAAGAATGACAGTGCAAGAATTGAAAATTGAACGTGAATCGAGCCGCAATTTATTTGTTTTGTGGTTTGGCGTGTTCATGGTAGGCATGGGCTTTTCAGCGATCACGCCATTTTTGCCGCTTTATATCAAAGAATTGGGTCATTTTCCGACGCATTTGCTCAATCTTTATTCAAGCCTGACATTTGCGGTCACTTTTGTCATGATGGCAATTATTTCGCCGATTTGGGGTCGTTTGGCCGATAAATATGGCAGGCGCGTGATGCTGGTGCGTGCAGCGGCAGGTATGGCGGTTGTTGTCACACTCATGAGCTTTGTAGGAAATGTCTGGGAACTCATGGCGTTGCGCGCGCTTCAAGGTCTTTTTGGCGGTTATATCTCAAATGCAACGGCACTTATTGCGTCTCAAACGGCGCGCGAAAAATCGGGACGTGCACTTGGCATTTTGGTGACAGGAACAACATCGGGGCAACTGATGGGGCCTCTCATTGGCGGCGTGATTGCGTCATTTGCTGGCTATCGCGGTTCGTTTCTCTTGACGGGCGGTCTTTTGTTTCTTGTCTTTTTCTTGACGTTATTTGCGGTGACGGAAACTTTCAAACCTGTGCAGCGCGCATCTCAGCGCGAAGATAAGCATTGGTTCAAGAAATTGGCCAATCGGGAATTTATTTTTGGTTTGTTCGTGACGACAGCGGTCATACAGATCGTCAACACGTCGATTAATCCGATTATTGCGCTGTTCGTGAGCGAGATCAATCAGACACACATTTCGTTGACTATTTTGGTGGGGCTTGTTGCTGCGATGCCGGGGATTTCAACGATTATTGCGGCGCCTCGCTTGGGAAAATGGGGCGACAAAGTTGGTCCGCAATACATTCTCATGGTGGGTTTCGTACTTGCCTTTCTCGTGCAATTTCCGAGTGCTTTTGTGACAAGCGTGTTTGTACTGATGTTTTTCAGGTTGATGATTGGCGTGTCAGACGCAACGATGCTGCCGCAAATCAATTCACTTTTGACGAAATACACGCCGACGGAGAATATTTCGCGGATTTTCGCGTATAATCAGTCGGCCGCGTCTATTGGAAATGTTATCGGGCCGCTCGTTGGCGCATTTGTGGCGAATCTCTTTGGATATCGGGGCGTATTTATTTCAGGCGCGCTCTTTATTCTCGTGAATTTCTTGCATTTTATGACGACATCGCGAGCGTTGCAAAAGTCCGAGAAATAGTGTAAACTGGTAGGGTACGAAATTTTAACAATAAAGGAAATCACACATGACTGCAAGTTTTGAAAAAACAGGAAAAACTGTTGGCACATTAACATTTACAATTGGCGCTGAGCTCCAGAAAAAAGGGCTTGATGCGGCATTTAATAAACAGAAAAAAAATATCCAGGTGCCTGGATTCCGCAAAGGCAAGATCTCACGCGAGATGTTTGAGCGCATGTTTGGTGAGGAAGCGCTCTACAATGACGCACTCAACGCTGTTTTGCAGGAAGCATATGCGGCAGCTTTGAAAGAAACGGGTGTTGAGCCTGTTGCGCAACCGCAAGTAGATGTCAAATCAATGGACAAGGGCGCTGATTGGGAGTTGACAGCCGAAGTCACAACGAAACCTGAGGTAAAACTTGGCAAATATGAAGGCTTGTCAGTTGCCGTAGACGTTGAAAAAGAGGCGACAGATGCTGATGTTGAGGCGCGTCTTAAAGCTGAGCAAAACAAACTTGCTGAAATGGTTGTCAAAGATGGCAAAGCTGAGACGGGCGACACAGTTGTGATTGACTTTGACGGTTCGGTTGACGGCGTTGCGTTTGAAGGCGGCAAAGGCTCAAATCATTCGCTTGAGCTTGGCTCGGGTCAATTTATTCCTGGATTTGAAGACCAGCTCGTGGGTCATAAATCGGGCGACGAAGTAGAAGTGAAAGTTACTTTCCCAGAAGATTATCAGGCGTCCGATTTGGCGGGTAAAGAAGCTATTTTTGCAACGACTGTTCACGAAGTCAAAGGCAAAGAATTGCCTGAAATCGATGACGAGCTTGCCAAAGATATTGACGAAGAAGTTGAGACACTTGAGGCGCTCAAAGAGAAATTCCGCAAAGAAATCGTTGAGAATAAAGAAGAAGAATACCAAGACGCGCTTGAATCTGCAGCGATTGAGGCAGCGGTTGAAAATGCAGACATTGACGAGATTCCAGAATCTATGATTCACGAGGAAGTGCATCGCGCGATGAATGAATTTTTGGGACAAATGCAACAACAAGGCATCAATCCTGAGATGTACTATCAAATCACGGGTCAGACTGAGGACGATTTGCATGCGCAATATGCGGAAGATGCTGAAAAACGCGTGAAAACGAACCTCGTGATTGAGGCAATTGCTGCGGATAAGGATTTCACGGTTGCGTCTGACGATATTGACGCAGAAATCGCGGATCTTGCCAAGCAATACGGCATGGATGTGAAGCAAGTGGCGCAAATGCTGCCGCGCGATATGATTGAGCATGATGTCAAAATGAAAAAAGCGGTCGAAGTAATCACTGAGAGCGCGAAAGTAAAATAAACTTGTTTTGTCACCCGTTTTGCTTTTGAAGACCAACCGAGCTTTGCGTTCATTGACTCGGCGCGCGCCGAGCGCTAAAGCGAGTTGGGCGAGAAAGCAGGGGGATGAAACAGATTCAATAAAAGAAGTTCAAATGAAGCGCTTTGTGCGCTTTTTTGATATACTTAAAGAATAGTTTCTGACTAAATTTACCCGTTAGGGTCGGCAAAGGAGACGTTTTTTGTGAAAAAATACGTAAATAATTTGTCGCTGGTGAAATTGATTTTGCTGGCGATTTTGGTTGCATTGGGCTTGGTTGTGGGGTTATTCACAATCGGCACCAATGTGTGGCAGGTGAGCTTGTCATTTGTGGTCAATGCGCTTTTGGGCGCGGTTGGCGGCGTGTGGGCGGGGCTTGCGATGGCGGTTTCAGATGTCATTCACTCGCTGTTTATGTCGCATTATGGCTATTTTCCAGGCTTCACATTTTCAGCAGTTGTTGTAGGTGTTCTGTATGGCTTATTTTTCTATGGCAAGCGTTTGGAAGTTGCAAAAGTACGCGACTGGTTGTATGTGCTCGTTGCGGTTGCTGTGATTATGCTTGTGGACACGGTGTTTTTCAATTCACTGTGGGTGTCAATGCTCTACAAACTGCCGTTTAAGGTGGCGCTCGTCGCGCGTTTGCCGCTACTTGTGCAAATTCCCGCGCGCATGATTATCCTCATGCTCGTATTGCCAGCGCTTCAATGCATCAAGCAAGTGCGCGAGCTGATGGGAATAAAATAAGGACTCATGCGAGTCCTTTTTCTTTGTCAATGGTTGCTGTCAGCGCTGACAGAATGGTTTGCGTGAAGTTGTCAGCGGCGAGGCTTTTGAGGCCAGCTTCGGTGGATCCGCCAGGCGTTGCAACTTGCGCGGAAAGTTCGTCAGCCGTGCGCGCGCTTTTGGCAAGATAATGCGCGGACGCAGCGACGGTTTCGGCGGCAATTTGGCGGGCAGAAGAAGCTGTGAGGCCGTGGTTTTCAGCAGCTTTTGCGAGTGCGTCAATGAACTGGTAGATGAATGCGGGCGCGGAGCCTGCGAGCGCAGCAAAAACGCCGAAATCAGATTCTGCCAGCTCGTGAACGCTGCCAAATTGGCTCAAACGATTTTTTGTCAGCTGATAATCCGCGTCCGTCACGTTGGCATTTCGGACGATGGCGGTCGTTGACTCAGAAATCGCGGCGTTGACATTTGGCATGACGCGAATGATGGCTTGGCTCTTGCTTGTGTCAGCTGACAGATTTTCAAGAGAAACGCCTGCAGCGACAGAAATGAGCAATTTGTCTGTCAGATCAAGTTCTTTAAGCACTGACGGAATCACATCAGGCTTCACAGCAAGCACAATCACGTCGCACATTTCTGTCAGCGCGCGATTGCTTGCGACTGCCGTGATTCCAAGGTTGTCAGCTGTCGCTTTTGCTTTTTCAAAATTCCTAGAACTTGCGAAAATGTTTTCTTTGTCAAGGCCCTTGATCATAGCTTGCGCCATTTGCCCAAGGCCAATAAAGCCGATTTTTTTGGATGGGTTCATGCGTCCAGTATACCATGAAATTTGATATAATCCAGCTCAGAGAAACTGAAGCTAGGAAAAAAGATAATTTGGAACCTGCATTTCATGCAGAACCTCTTGGCTTCTCATTATTTTCAGGAAGCCAACCTTAAACTGTCCACTGGACAGTTTAAGTCCTATTTTTCTTAGCTTCAAAGCGTTTCTCTTCACTTTTTGATATAATTAGCCTAAAGGAGATTTTCATGGACAAATATATCGTGATTTTGGCGGCAGGAAAAGGGACGCGCATGAAGTCGGATTTGCCAAAAGTGCTGCATAAAGTGGCTGGTAAATCAATGCTTGAACATGTGGTCGCTGCAACCGAGGCAATTGACGCGCAGCGTCGCGTGGTTGTGGTCGGACACGGCAGAGAGGCGGTCGTCGACAGCCTGCCAGATTCCGTGTCAATGTGGGTTGAGCAGACGGAGCAAAAGGGCACGGGGCACGCGGTGCTTGAAACGCAAGGCATTTTGGGCGCGCTAAACGGTGCAACGATGGTGACTTACGGTGATATGCCGCTCATCACGAGCGAAACGCTTGAAGCGCTGTTTGCCTATCACGCGGCGGAAAATGCGGCGGCAACGATTCTAACGAGTATCGCGGCCGATCCGTTTGGCTACGGCCGGATTATTCGTGAAAACGGCGCGGTTAAAAAAATCGTGGAAGAAAAAGACGCAACGGCTGACGAGCGCGCTATTCACGAGGTCAATACGGGCATTGGCATTTTTGACAATAAATTGCTGTTTGAAGCGCTTGAAAATCTGACGCCGTCAAATGCGCAAGGCGAATATTACCTGACAGACGTCATCGGCGCGTTTGTAGCAGCTGACAGAAAAGTTTCGGCTATGATTTTGGAGAATTTTGACGAATCGCTGGGTGTCAATGACCGCGTACAGCTTGCAACTGCTGAAAAAACGATGCGCCAGCGCATTAACGAGAAACTGATGCTATCTGGTGTGACGCTTTTGGATCCTGCGACGACTTACATTGATGCTGCGGTCAAAATCGGCGCGGAGACGGTTATCGAAGGCGGTGTAACGCTTCGCGGGCGCACGGAAATTGGCAAAAATTGTCTGATTACGCAGGGCTCGCGCATCGAAAATTCGCGGCTTGAAAATCGCGTGATTGTTTCAAATTCGACGGTGGAAAATTCGGTCATGGAATCTGGTTCAAACTGCGGGCCTTACGCGCACTTGCGCCCAGGCACGATTCTCCATGAGAAAGTGCATGTGGGGAATTTCGTCGAAGTCAAAAATGCGACGCTTGGTGACGGGACGAAAGCGGGTCATTTGACGTATATTGGAGACGCGACCGTTGGCAAAAAGGTCAATTTTGGTGCGGGCACGGTCATCGTCAACTACGACGGAAAAAATAAATACCGCTCGGAAATTGATGATTTCGCGTTTGTGGGTTCTGGCACGCGTCTGATTTCGCCAGTAACGATTGGCAAAAATGCGCTGACGGCCGCGGGTTCGGTCATTACAGAAGATGTACCCGAAGACAGCGTGGCGTTTGGGCGCGCACGCCAAGCCAATAAGCTCGGGCTGGCAAAGAAAATGCCGTATTACAAAGGCGAATAAATTTGTTTGAGAAATAGGCAAGAAAGCGCAGGAATTTACATGAACGAAACGGACAAAGCAAAATTTGAAGAAAAAACAATCGCGCGCGAGGAGATTTTCGACGGGCGGATTATTCATGTCGTGCGTGACACGGTGGAGTTGCCAGGCGGGCTCGGCGAGCAATTTCGTGAGCTTGCTTTTCATCCAGGCGGCGCGAGCGTCATCGCGATTACCCAAGAAAATAAGCTCGTGCTCGTTCGTCAGTTCAGAAAGCCGACAGAGCGCGTGATTTATGAGGTGCCAGCTGGGAAAATTGACCCTGAAGAGCGTGCGAAAATGCAGCTGTCAGCTGACAATCAGGTCATCAGCGGTTTTCATTCGGAGAACGGCGTGACAAATCCTGTTCTCACGGCGATGATGTTGCGCGAGCTTGAAGAGGAGACGGGTTACACGACGACGGACATTCGGCAGGTTTCGGAATTTTACGTGTCGCCTGGTTTTTGCAACGAAAAGCATTATGTCTTTCTCGCAAAAAATCTCGTCAAAGTGCCGCATCCAAAAGCTGCGGATTATGGCGAAGTGCTTGAGCTTCATGAAGTGATGCTAGAAGAAGCCAAGGCGCTTGTTCGGACGGGCGAAATTGATGACGCGAAAACGCTGATTGCGCTGAATTTCTTTGAGGAGGAATTGGCGCATGGCTAAACCGATTTTGACGGATGAGATGATTGACGACGCCAATCGAGACCGCGCGGCGCTTGAGGCGGATATTCGTCGCGGCATGCAGCGCGATGAAGCGCTGATTAAAAAATACGATGAAAAAGAGCGCGCGCTCGCCAAAAACAGCACGCACAAATCGCGTCGTATTGAGACTGCAAAGTCAAGCATACGCGGCAAAAAACTCACGAAATATATTATTATCTCGTGGGTGATTCTTGCGGCGTTCATTTATTACATTATAAAATGGGGGTGAATTTTGAGAGTTGTGATAGTTTTCACAACCGAGACTTATGAAAATTGGAATTATTTCAGCAATGGACGAGGAACTGGCGCGCTTGGTTGATGCGCTTGGCACAAGGGACGAAAAGCATACGCGCTATGGATTTGTCTTTCATGCAGGTCGTTTGGGGCGCCACGAGGTTGTGCTCGTCAAGTCTGGTATTGGCAAGGTTGCAGCAAGCGTTGCGACGACGCTGCTCGTGCAGCTTTTTGAGGTAGATGCGCTGATTAATACAGGCTCAGCGGGCGCTGTCAGCCGCGCACTTTCGGTCGGCGACGTTGTGCTCGCTGACACGCTCGCGTATCACGATGTGGATGTGACGGCGTTTGGTTACACTTATGGGCAAATGGCGCAGCAGCCGCTGTATTTTGAAAGTTCGCGGTATTTTATCGATGAGCTGAAAAAAACACTTGTTGCGCCTGCTGTTGGGCTTATTGTCAGCGCTGACAGCTTTGTGACAGATACGGCACGCATTCGGGCGCATTTTCCAGAGGCGCTTGCAACGGACATGGAGTCGACCGCGATTGCGCAGACGGCTGTCATGCTTGGCAAACCGTTTGCGATTATTCGTGCGATTTCGGACAATGCGGACCACGCGGCGTCTGTCAGCTTTGACGAATTTATTTTGGAAGCAGGCAAAAAATCTGCTGAGACATTGCTTGCATTTTTAGAAAGGCTAGTCTAAATGACTTTAACTCAAGAATTTACACAAAATTTATATGATGATTTCGCGCGTGACGCGCGTTTGCGCCAAGCGGAAAATGCGATGACGAAAAATGGACTGCTGAGTTCGCTCGAGCGCCGCAGCTCGCATGCTGCGAATTTGCCCGTTTTTTCGATTGACGTGACAAAAGATGCCGTGACGGATCAGAAAGCGTCTGGGCGCTGCTGGATGTTTGCGGCGATGAATACGTTTCGCCACCCGCTGATTAAGTCGAAAAATCTCAAAGAATTCGAGTTTTCGCAGGCGTACACCTTTTTCTGGGACAAATATGAGAAGTCAAATTGGTTTTTTGAGCAGCTGACCCTGCACCCTGACATGGACGACAGGCGTTTGGCGTTTCTTTTGCAGACGCCGCAGCAGGACGGCGGCCAATGGGACATGATTACCGCGATTTTTGATAAATACGGCGTTGTGCCAAAGGAAATTTATCCTGAGTCGGCAGCGTCCGAAAATTCGCGCGAGTTGAATCAATATCTCAATAAACTCTTGCGCCAAGGCGCAGAGCAGCTTTTGTCAGCTATCAGCGCTGACGAAGATGTTGATGCGTTGCGCGCAGCGCTGATGCGTGATGTGTTCAACTTTCTTGCGGCAGCGCTCGGCCTTCCGCCGCAAGACTTTGAGTTTGCCTTTCGCGATAAAAAAGGCGAAAATTTCACGACGTTTTCTGGCACGCCGCTTGACTTTTACACGCGCTATGTCGCGTTTGACAGCAGCAACTATGTCTCGATTATCAATGCGCCGACAGCTGACAAGCCGTACAATCAGAGCTATACAGTCGAATTTCTTGGTAATGTGGTTGGCGGCAAAGCCGTGCGCCACCTGAATCTTGAGATGTCGCGTTTCAAAGAGCTCGCGATTGCGCAGCTGCAGCAAGGCGAGACGGTTTGGTTTGGCTGCGACGTTGGGCAAGAATCGAACCGCAAAAAAGGGCTCTTGACGATGGATTCGTACGATTTCACGACAGGTTTGGGGCTTTCATTCACGCAAACAAAAGCGAGCCGTTTGGATTTTGGCGAGTCGCTCATGACGCACGCGATGGTGCTTGCGGGTGTGAATCTGGACGCAGCAGGCAAGCCGACACACTGGAAAGTTGAAAATTCGTGGGGCAAAGATGCGGGCGATTTTGACGGCTATTTTGTGGCTTCAGACGCGTGGATGGACGAATACACGTACCAAATCGTTGTGCGCAAGGATCTGCTGACAGCTGCTGAACGCGCGGCTTACGACGCAGAGCCCCAAATGCTACTTCCGTGGGATCCAATGGGCGCATTGGCGTAAAAATAGAAAATCCGGCGGAAGGTGCGGATTTTTTGTTTTCTGAAGACAGTTTCTGGGAAAAGTTTTAATTTGAAGTTGAAAGTATTTGACAATCAAATTTTTTTATATTATACTAGCAAAGTAACAAAATTGAAGGAGTTGGCATGTTTTTAGAAGGCAAGAAAATCGTCGTCATGGGCGTGGCGAATAATAAATCAATCGCGTGGGGCGCGGCAAAAGCGATGAAAGCGCAAGGCGCGACGCTGATTTACACGTACCAAAATGAGCGCATGGAAAAGCAGGTCGCAAAATTGGCCGATGACAAAGATTTGCTCATTGAGTGCGACGTGACAAGTGACGAGTCGCTCAGGCGCGCGTTTGCGACGATTGAGGCGCGTGCAGGCAAGATTGACGGGCTGGTGCACGCGATTGCCTACTCGAAAAAAGAAGAGCTCGGCGGCAATGTATCAGACATCAGCCGCGACGGTTATGCGCTGGCGCAGGACGTGTCCGCCTACAGTCTTCTTGCAGTTGCAAAAGTCGCGAAACCCTTGCTGAATAAGGGCGCAGGCGTTGTGACGCTTTCTTATATGGGAAGTGTGCGCGCGATTCCAAACTACAACGTGATGGGAATTGCGAAAGCCGCGCTCGAGTCTGCGATGCGCTATCTCGCAGCAGAATTTGGGAAGATTGGCGTGCATGTCAATGCGATTTCGGCAGGCGCAATCAAAACCCTTGCAGTGTCTGGCGTTTCAGGCTATAAAGAGCTGATTAAAGAATCTGACAATCGCACAGCTGACGGCGTTGGTGTCACGATTGACGAAGTCGGCGAAACGGCGGCTTTCCTTGTCAGCCCGTTTGCCTCGGGAATTGTCGGTGATGTGATTTACGTGGATAAAGGGGTGCATCTGACCTGATGACGATTGATTATCAAAAAACGAAAGTGCATCTGACGAAAATTTTCAATAATGTGCTCGTGATTGAGGAGCAGGCGCTGAAAAACTCGAAGTTCAAAGATGTGTCAATCAAGGAAATGCACACGCTTGACGCGATTGGCGACAATCCGCGCGATCGCGGCGCGACCGTTTCTGAGATTGCAGGCGAGCTGATGCTGACGCTCTCGACCATTACCATTTCGCTCAATCGCTTGGAGCGCAAGGGTTACGTGGTTCGGCACCGCTCGGCGAGTGACAAACGCGTGGTTTATGTCAGTCTGACGAAAAAAGGAATGCTGCTCTACCGAATTCACCGCAAGTTTTATCAGGCGATGGTCAAGCGTATTGTAGCAGGAATGGACGATGCCAATGCAGAAATCATGGCGACAGGTCTTGCGCAATTGTACAAATTTCTGGAGGATTGGAAAAATGGTCAGGAGTGACAGGCGCTTTGCGCGCATTACGGCTGTCAGCCACGCCACACCCGCGCGCATCGTGACAAATGATGATCTGTCAGCGCTGATGGACACATCAGACGAATGGATTCGCTCGCGCACGGGCATTTGCGCACGCCGCCTTGCAGCTGACGACGTGAAAACGAGCGATTTGGCGCTTGAAGTCGCTGAAAAATTGCTTGCAAAAAGCGGTCTGTCAGCTGATAAGCTTGATTTTATTCTCGTTGCGACCATCACGCCCGATTCGCAAATGCCGTCAACCGCGGCGCGCGTTCAGACGAAAATTGGCGCCACAAACGCCTTTGCGTATGATTTGAGCGCCGCGTGCTCGGGCTTCGTGTTTGCACTTGCGACCGCTGACAAATTCATCGCGAGCGGCGCGTATCGCTGTGGCATCGTCATCGGCGCGGAAACCTTGTCGAAAGTCATCGACTGGTCGGATCGTTCGACCGCCGTGCTCTTCGGCGATGGGGCAGGCGGCGTGTTGCTCGAGGCGAGCGCTGATATGCCGTTCGTGCAGGCTGAAAAATTGCGAACTGACGGCAGCCGCGCTGACAGCTTGACTGCTGGCCCTGACAAACTTCAGATGGACGGCCGCGCAATCTTTGACTTTGCCGTGCGCGATGTCCCGAAAAATATAAGCGAAACTCTGACGCTTGGGCAATTGACGGCTGATAACATTGATTATTTCGTGCTTCATCAGGCGAACAGTCGCATTTTGGACAAAATGGCCCAAAAATTGCACACGTCGCGCGAAAAATTTCCGCAAAATATGGATCGCTATGGCAATACAAGTGCCGCCAGCATCCCGCTGCTTCTGTCAGAGCTGACAGAAACGGGAACACTCAAACTCGACGGCTCACAAACCGTGCTACTCTGCGGATTCGGTGGCGGACTCACGTGGGGCAGTCTCATTATTACTTTGTAAAATAGAATACCTTGAAAAACAAGATACTATTAAAAATAAATTACTTAAAAAGGAAAAATACTCATGTTTGAAAAAATTCAATCAATTATTGCAGATGAACTTGACAAAAGCAAAGATGAAATCGCGCTTAACACAACCTTTGAAGCGCTTGACGCAGATTCGCTCGATGTTTTCCAGATTATCAACGACATTGAAGATGAATACGAAATCGAAGTCGATACCGACGCAGACCTGAAAACAGTGGGCGAGCTGGTCGCTTACGTTGAAGAACACGCCAAATAAGCTGTTTTTCTTTTCGTTGATAGTTTGATAATCAAACGAAAACTAAGACTGGCGTGCTTTTCAAACTACTCTAAAAAACAAACTAATTTTAAAAAATAGGATATGACAAAAACAGCATTTTTATTTTCAGGCCAAGGCGCGCAAAAGATTGGTATGGCGCGGGATTTATACGATTCTTTTGAGACGGTCAGACAAACATTTGATACGGCGTCAGAAATTTTGGGCTACGATTTGCGTGTGCTGATTGACTTTGACGGCGAAAAACTCAACCAAACGGAATTTACTCAACCTGCAATTCTTGCAACTTCAGTTGCTATTTGGCGTTTGTTAGAAGAAAATGGATTTAAAGCAGATGTGGTAGCGGGCTTGTCACTGGGTGAATATTCTGCTTTAGTGGCGAGTGGTGCCTTAGACTTTGACGCAGCGATTCA
>JAIRUZ010000038.1 GCA_031254115.1 Streptococcaceae bacterium | reverse complement strand
GTAGAAAATCCAGAAAATTATGTTGAAGCTTTTGCCAAAGCGGGAGCTGATAGCATGAGTATACATGTCGAAGCTACGGCTCATATTCATGGCGCCTTGCAAAAGATTAAAGCGGCAGGCATGAAAGCGGCGATTGCGATTAACCCAGGCACGCCTGTCAGCGCGGTTACGCCCGTTCTAGGACTTGTGGACATGGTGCTTGTGATGACGGTGAATCCAGGCTTTGGCGGGCAAAGTTTTCTGCCCGAATGTCTGGATAAAGTTCGTGAGCTCGCGGCGCTCAGAGCTGACAGAAATCTTGATTTTGACATTGAAGTTGATGGTGGAATCACAGATGAGACGATTTCGCTGGCTAAAGCAGCAGGAGCGAATGCATTTGTGGCAGGTTCATTTGTCTTTAACGGAGAAGTAGCTGAGCAAATCAAAAAATTAAAAGAGAGATTATGATGTCAACACTATTTTTAATGCTCGTAGAATTTGGCGTCTTGATTGCAATTGCACTCGGGATTGCAAATTTTTTCAAAAAAGCACCACGTGATGAAAAACTATCAAATAAAGTCGATATCCTAGCCTCAAGTCTGACAGAGGTACGCCGTGATTTGCGTCAAGAACTTGGCCAAAATCGTCAGGAAATCAATGGTGCCTTAAATCAGGTTATTGATATCACAGGCAATAATATGCGAGAATTTGCTGAAAACAACAACAAAAAGCTGTCAGAGCTGACAGAGCAGATTAATCTGAAGTTTGACAAGCAATTCAAGGATTTACAAGATTCCAATGAGAAAAAACTTGACCAGATTCAGAAATCAGTTGACGAAAAACTTCAGGAGACTTTGAAAAGCTCTATTCGTTCGAGCTTTGAACAGGTGCAGCTGCAGCTGAAATCAGTTGAACAAGGCCTCGGGCAGATGCGTAATCTGGCAAGTGATGTGGGCTCATTGTCAAAAGTCATGTCCGGCGTGAAAACGCGTGGTATCATTGGAGAGCTTCAACTGAACCAAATCTTAGAAGATATCATGCCACGTTCACAGTATCGGGAACAGGAAAATATTCAAGGCGCAAATAAAGTCGACTTTGCAGTGGTCCTGCCAGGTAAGACAGGCAATGACGAAGTTCTCCTGCCAATTGACTCAAAATTCCCTCTGGAAGATTATCAACGCTTGCTAGACGCACAAGAGATAAATGATAACAGCCAAGTCGAGCTCTTTCGCAAAGAGCTTCTCAAGCGCATCCGTGACTTTGCCAAAGATATTGCAGGAAAATATATCTTGCCTCCAAAAACAACAGACTTCGCCATTCTCTTTTTACCGACAGAGGGATTGTTTATGGAAATTGTTAATGCTGAACATGGCAGCTTTGTGGATCAAGTCCGTCGAGACTTTAAAGTGAATATCACAGGCCCGACAACGATGACAGCGGTATTGAACTCTCTACAGATGGGCTTTAAGACGCTGCAAATCGAGAAAAAATCAACTGAGGTCTTTAATCTTTTAACGACTGTCAAAACAGAATTTGGTAAGTATGGCAGTGCGCTCGAAGCGATTCAAAAAGATCTCCAGAAATCCAATAAAGACATTGATCACCTTATCAATACACGCACCAATATGATGAATCGTCAGCTGAACAAGCTTGACACGCTGGACGAACCCCAGCTTTTGGAGGAAAATTCCGATGACACAAATTAAAGACATGAAGTTAGACGAAGCGTTTGAAGGCTTTTATCTTGTGAAAAGCGCCGAGCTCCGAAAAACAAAGGCGGGAAAAGATTATCTGGCCGTGACGTTTCAAGACGCAACAGGCGAGATTTCGGGCAATAAATGGGACGCTCAGGCGGCTGATGCGGAAAAATTTAAGGCGGGAACCATCGTGAAAGTATCTGGCGTGCGCGAGATTTACAACAATCGCCCGCAGGTCAACAAACTCGTAATGAAATTGCCAGAAGCTGGCGATCCCGTCAATCCGCGCGATTTCAGGTCTGCAGCTCCCGTTTCAGAAGCTGATTTGCGTGAGCTCGTGAATCAATTTGTCTTCAAGATTGAAAATGCGACGTGGATGCGCATTGTGCGCGCGTTGCTTGTAAAATTTGACAAGGAATTTTACAGCTTTCCAGCCGCGAAATCCAATCATCACGCATTTGAGGGCGGCCTTGCGTACCATGAAACCACGATGTTGCGCCTTGCCGAAGCGATCAGTGGCGTTTATCCGCAGCTCAACGCATCGCTTCTTTATGCGGGGATTTTGCTGCATGACATGGCGAAATGCTTGGAGTTTACAGGCTTTGAGAACACGGAATACACGCTGCGTGGCAACCTTGTCGGGCATATTGTCTTGATTGATGAGGAAATTGTCAAAGCGGCGAAGGAGCTGAATCTGGACGAAAATTCGGAGGATTTGCTGCTGCTGCGCCACGTGGTGCTCAGCCATCACGGCCTTTTGGAATTTGGCTCACCTGTGCGGCCGCAAGTGCTTGAAGCAGAAATTGTGCACGAGATTGACATGATTGACGCTGCGGTTATGATGATTGACACGGCGCTTAAAAATGTGGAGCCAGGCGCGCAAAGTCAGCGTGTTTGGGCGCTTGATAACCGACAATTTTACAAACCATTGGAGGGAAAAAATGGCACGGTTGAAAAATAAAAATCTGTCAGTTGAGATATCAGCTGACGGCGCAGAACTGCAGTCGATTCAAAAAGACGGCATTGAGTATCTCTGGCAAGGTGATCCCGAATTTTGGGGACGTCGGGCGCCTGTGTTATTTCCGATTGTCGGAAAATTAAAAAATGGGCGCTATCAGCTGGCTGGCAAAACTTACAAAATGGGCGGGCACGGTTTTGCGCGTGATTCACGGTTTGAAGAAGTGTCTGTCAGCGCTGACAAAGCTGTTTATCAGCTGACAGAATCAGCGGATACATTGTCAGCGTATCCGTACGCGTTTCGCCTGACGGTCAGCTACGCGCTTGTGGCTGACACGATTACGGTGAGCTACACAGTGGAAAATACGGACACGCAGCCAATTCAATTTGGCATCGGCGCGCACCCAGCGTTTAACGTGCCGCTTGAACACGGAACGTTTGAAAATTACACGTTGACGCTTAGCCCGAAAGCGAAGCGCGCATTTATTCCGTTAAATCCTGAAACTGGGCTTACTAAAACGCATGAGCAAGTCTTTGTGATGGATCACAAAAAACCGCTGACACGTGAACTTTTCAAAAATGACGCGCTGGTTTATGCGTCAAGTTTCCAAATGTCGGTCAGCTTAACAAATAATCTGGATGCGCGCGGCGTGACGGTCAGCTGGGAAGATATGCCGTATTTTGGTCTCTGGTCACCGTATCCAAAAGAGGCACCGTTTGTCTGCATCGAGCCATGGTGCGGGCTTGCGGACGCGGAATATACGAGCGGTGAGCTGACAGAAAAATTTGCCATCAACACACTTGAAGCCGGAAAAACATTTGCCTGCAGCTATAAAACCGCCATCTCTTAAAAAATCATATTTTTTCAGAAAGTTTAAGGTCGGTTTAATGAAGAGCCGTTATAATACAAACATAGACTTTTTCATAAAATTTACTCCTAAGAAAAACGACTCGCAAGTACGCTGAAAAGCAGGAACGGAGGCGTTTTTCATTTGTTCAAAAATTTAACGGCGCGGATGAAAAACAGAAATTGACAGTGAAAATGATATAATAAGGGAAATAGAAAGGTCGTTATTATGTCACATTTTACTGTCGTTTCACACCCGCTTATCCAGCACAAACTGGGGATTCTTCGCCGCAAAGATATCAGCTCCAAAGAATTTCGTGAGCTGGTCAATGAAATCGGAATGCTCATGGCGTATGAAGTTACGCGCGATTTGCCGCTTGAGGACATCACGATTGAGACGCCGATTACGACAACAACGGCGCAACAAATTGCAGGCAAAAAAATGGCCATTATTCCGATTTTGCGTGCGGGAATCGGCATGGTTGACGGCATTCATAGCCTGATGCCAGCTGCGCGTGTGGGTCACATTGGCATGTACCGCGATGAGGAAACGTTGCAACCCGTTGAATATTTGGTCAAATTGCCAACGGACATTGCAGATCGTGATATTTTGCTGGTCGATCCAATGCTTGCGACGGGCGGCTCGGCGATTATGGGGATTGACATTCTCAAAAAACGTGGCGTGAGCCGGATTAAATTTGTCTGCCTCGTTGCGGCGCCAGAAGGCGTGAAGGCGCTTCAAGCCGCACACCCAGATATTGACATTTACGCAGCGGCGCTTGATGATCATTTAAACGAGCACGGTTACATCGTTCCAGGGCTTGGCGACGCGGGCGACCGACTTTTTGGTACAAAATAATGACGTTAAAATTAGGCGTGATTGGAACAAGCTGGATTTCGCAGCAATTTATCGAGGCCGCACACGCGTCAGGTAGCTACGAGCTGACAGCGGTTTACAGCCGCACACTTGCGCGCGCTGCGGAATTTTCAAGCGCTTACGACGGCGTTTCGTTATTTGAGACGCTTGACAGCTTTTTTGAAGCAGATTTTGATGTGGTTTATATCGCATCGCCCAATTCGGAGCATTTTTCGCAAAGTCTGTCAGCGCTGACAGCGGGCAAACACGTGATTGTAGAAAAGCCCGCATTCAGCAATTCGCATGAATTTGAAGCGATTCAAAAGCTGTCAGCTGATAAAAAACGGTTGGTCTTTGAGGCCGCTAGGCATATTCACGAATCCGCTTTTGAGACGGTCAAAAAATTCTTGTCAGCCGAGACCATCGTCGGCGCCGATTTGACCTATGCCAAATACAGCTCGAAAATGCCCGCGTTACTCGCGGGAGAGCTGTCCAACAAATGGAACTCAGCCATGTCAGGCGGCATTCTTGCGGACTTGGGCGTTTATCTGCTT
Organism: Streptococcaceae bacterium; assembly: GCA_031254115.1. Taxonomy (GTDB): domain Bacteria; phylum Bacillota; class Bacilli; order Lactobacillales; family Streptococcaceae; genus Lactovum. The sequence continues at coordinate 22,726 of JAIRUZ010000038.1, read as the reverse complement.
TATTTTGCTTTGGGCATTTTCGGCCGCCCCGCCAATGCGACTTACGCGGCAAAGCTCTTACCGTCAGGCGTTGATGTTTCAGGCATTGGCGTTTTGAACTATGAAACTTTCAACGTGGCGCTCAAATGTGGCGGCAATCTGACGAGTTATTTGCCTTCTGAGATTTACACGACGCGCGGCACGCTGATTCTGGACGGCATTTCAGCTATTCGCTCCGCAAAATTCATTACATTTGACGGCAGCGAAACACAGTTTGCACTCCATGCTACACAGAATCCGATGGAAGACGAAGCGCGCGCATTTGCAGAAATTTTGCGCGCACCACAAACGCCCGAATCGCAACAGACATACGCGTCCTGGACGACGCTCGCGCGTGAGGTATGCGAAACAAGTTATGTGATGCGACAAAGTGCAAAAATCAGATTTGAAGCAGATTTCGCATTTAAGCAGTAATAAAGCAGTGAGCGTCTTGCAAATGCACAGCTGTAAAGATGAAACCATCGCGTGGCATAGCGCGTTTGGATAAAAAAATAGGAAACCCGCCATTTGGCGGGTTTTAATGTCATCATTATTGGAATCAATCAGCTTCAGATTTTGGCTCCAAAAAGCGCGCGTAGGGATCCTCGTCTTTATGCGCCAGTTTTTCTGCTCGCGCAATTTCCTCAGGCGTTTTTGGCACCTCGATATCAGCGCCAAACTCGCGCACCCCAAGTTCCTCAAATAGCTTGTCAAGATCGTCCGTTTTTTTTCGTTCTAATGCCATCACGGCCTCCTTTAAAAATTAGTTTATTCCCTTTATTTTACCTTAAATTTCTTTAAATGTCGAATCTGACACTTGCATTTTTCAAATAAACTGGTAAAATAGAAAGGTACGGCGAATGCGTTTCTGCGATCGCCACAAAAATTTTTACAAGGAGACATTTTAAAAATGGCTAGAGAAAAATACGATCGTAGCAAACCACACGTAAACGTTGGTACAATCGGACACGTTGACCACGGTAAAACTACACTTACAGCAGCAATCACGACGACTTTGTCAAAACGCTTGCCTTCAGCAGTAAATAAACCAATGGATTACGCATCAATTGATGCAGCTCCCGAGGAAAAAGAGCGTGGAATCACGATCAACACAGCACACGTTGAGTATGAGACTGAAACACGCCACTATGCCCACATCGATGCACCAGGTCACGCGGACTACGTGAAAAACATGATCACGGGTGCCGCTCAGATGGATGGCGCAATTCTCGTTGTTGCCGCAACTGACGGTCCTATGCCACAAACACGTGAGCACATTTTGCTTTCACGTCAGGTCGGCGTTGAGAAATTGATTGTTTTCCTTAACAAAGTTGACTTGGTTGACGATGACGAATTGCTTGAACTCGTTGAAATGGAAGTCCGTGACCTCCTTTCTGAATACGACTTCCCAGGCGATGATACGCCGGTTATCATGGGTTCTGCTTTGAAAGCCCTTGAAGGCGACGAAGCACAAATGGACGTTATCATGGAACTCATGAAGACAGTTGACGAGTATATCCCAACTCCAGTTCGTGACCTTGACAAACCGCTCCTTCTCCCAGTCGAGGATGTATTCTCTATCACTGGTCGTGGAACAGTTGCTTCGGGCCGTATCGATCGTGGGACTGTTACAGTCAATGACGAAGTCGAAATCGTTGGTATCAAGCCAGAAACGAAGAAAGCTATCGTTACAGGTGTTGAGATGTTCCGTAAGACGCTTGATCGCGGTGAAGCTGGCGATAACGTCGGTGTATTGCTCCGTGGCGTACAGCGTGAAGAAATCGAGCGCGGTCAAGTTTTGGCTAAGCCAGGCTCAATCACACCACACACGAAGTTTGAAGGCGAAGTTTACGTGTTGACGAAAGAAGAAGGTGGCCGTCATACGCCATTCATGAACAACTATCGTCCACAATTCTACTTCCATACAACTGACGTGACGGGTTCACTTACTTTGCCTGCTGGCACTGAAATGGTTATGCCTGGTGATAACGTCACAATCAACGTTGAGTTGATTCACCCAGTTGCCGTTGAGCAAGGTACAACTTTCTCAATTCGCGAAGGTGGCCGTACAGTTGGTTCTGGACGTGTATCAAAAGTAAACGCATAAGTTAGTGAAACAAGTGAAAATTTTCACTTGTTTTTTCTGTAAATTAAATTGAAGGAATAGGAGAGAAAATGTCTGAGAATTTGGCAGAGCCTCAAGTTAAGAAGAAGAAAAAGAGTATCTGGCGTTGGCTCGCGCCAACGATTGTCGGTGCAATCATTGTAGTGAGTCTTGCGATTGTTGGCGGCCTCGCTGCGTATCGGAGCTATGAGCAAAAACAAGCGATGGATACGATTGTTACAAACTTAAATAAATACTCAGCAACGTTCAAGTCTGGCGCAGATGGTTTGATTACAGATATCTCTGCCAAAAAAGAGGGCACGCAGAAAGTTGTTGTGACGATGAAGGTATCTGACGGCTTTGTCGCGCTTGCTTCACTTGATCCTAGCGCCAAATCAGATTTTGAAACAAACTTAAAATCTTCAATATCAAGCGGGCTTGCGGGCAAAAATTTGGACCGTATCAGCCACCTAACCATCGAATTTGACATCGTCAAAACAGACGGCACCAAATGGGCAACCGTCACGCAAACCGTGAAGTGACACGAACGAAACAAGCAGAGAATGCTTGTTTTTTTATTTCTTTTTACCACCATAATCCCTATTTCTTTGGTATTTTTGGTATAATGCTTTAGAGGCTTGCTTTTTATCGGTGATAGGCGGCGGTCCGGGATGACGATGAATTTATTTTTAAAAAAAGTACAAAATAGAATGGCTGAGAATCCGCGAATTATCTATGAATTTCCGATTCGTTATGCGAAGCGAGCGTTGAATTTTCACGATTTTCGCCATAAACTGTCAGTCAGACGGGCGCAAATAAAGAGAAATGCCGTGCGGCGCGCAAATAATTATCAAACGCCGAAACGGCTTTTGATTTATGTGATTTTTGCAAATGGTCAGCCCTTACAGGCTTACAAGATTTATTTTTTGGAAAAGCTGTCAGCGCTTGCAGCGCAAGTGAAGATTGTTGTGAATGGTCAGCTGACAGAAGCGGATAGAACGCGGCTTTCAGAGATTGGCGACGTCTGTCAGCGCGAAAATTCGGGCTATGACGCTGCCGCATTTCGTGCAGGGATTCTTGAGACGGAAAATCTGGACGCTTTTGACGAATTGATTCTCTCCAATGACACGAATGTCGGGCCGTTTACGGATCTGCATGATTTATTTAAAAAAATGGCGTCCAAAAAGTTGGATTTTTGGGGCATTTCCTACGGCGATTCGGCGCGATGGGACTTCACGGGCTACAATCCGTACGGGCGGGTTCCAAAGCACGTGCAGTCTTATTTTATGGTGTTTGAAAAAAGCCTGTTTATGGCGCACGAATTTCACGCGTATTGGGCGCAATTGACCGACACGAACTCCAGAGATAAGGCAATCGGCTTGCATGAAACGTTTTTTACGCAACATTTTGAAAGCTTGGGATTCAAGCACGGCGCGTTTCTCGGGGTTTCCTACGACGACGCGATGTACATTCATCCGCAAATGTTGCTTGAACAATTGGCGTGTCCGATTATCAAATATTCAGCATTTTCGTATGATGAAACGCGGTTGCTCTGGGAGCGCGGGTTTGAAGGCGTGAGCGAGGTGCCTCGTCTCCTTGATTACCTCAAAACGCGCACGGATTTTCCTTTTGAGATGATTTCGGAAATTGTTGAGACGATAGCGGCGAAAAAGCAAGAAACCAAAATTTTAATCATAAACGGCTCTGAGGATTTGAGCTCGCAGGAAACGGTTTACCGAATTTACAATAAAAAAGAGCAGCTGACGTCGCTGCATTTCCTCGTGCTGGTCAGAAATTTTATCCGAAAAGAAGCTCAGCTCAAGCGCCGCGATGTGAAAGCCGCAGATGTTATTGTCGTTTTCAAGATGCCAAAGAACACGTCGGCTGACGAATTATTCCAATTTGCGCGTGAAAATGGCAAAAAGATCTTTTATGATTTGGGAGACGCGGCGGCTGAGCAAATTTTCAATCTGTCAGCTGACAGAAAAAACGCGCAGCGTTATGAGCTGACAGATTTTGACGGGATTCTTGCCGCGACAACACAAGAAATAGGCGCGCAGCGCACGCTTTCAAGCCCCAGTCAGATAGGCTACATGTTCACAAGTTTGCGCGAAAATGAGCGCCGCGGCTCAAAAACGGAGCCTAAAAAAACGCCTCTCACGCTCTGCTATTCGCGTGAAATCGGTGAAAATAAGGCCAATTTTGCGCTTATTGCGCCCGCGTTGTTGCGACTTCTTCAGGAAAATAAAAAATTGCGGCTTTATTTGCGCGGGTTTGATGCGCTTCCAGACGTGCTGCAGCCTATTCAAGCGCAAGTCAAGCTAATCGATGTGCCTGATTATATTCATTTTTTACGATTTTTGAAAGCTGTCGATATTTATCTCGCGCCGCTCACTGACAGCCTGGAAAATCAATTTGTTTCCGAGCACAAATGGCTGGAAGCTTCGCTCCAGCAAGCGCTGACAGTTGCGAGCGCGCGTGGCAGTTATCTGAGCGCCATTCACGACGGCAAAACAGGCGTTCTGTCAGCTGACGACGCGTGGTACGCGACTCTGTCAGCGCTGACAGAAGATTCTAAACGTCTGAAAAAACTGTCAGCCGCCGCGCATCAATTTGTGATAAAAAATAGGACAACTTTAAGGAGAAAAGATGAGTTTGTGGAGAAAATTTATGACGACTGTTAAAAAAGCGTTCACGGAGCTGCTAAAAAATTGGAAGCTGGCGTTGCTGCTTTTTGTCACACTGATTGTCGGGCAATTTGCGATTCAATACATGCCGACGGCGTTTCCAAAACTCTATTTGATTCTTGGCACGCTGGCAATTCTTGGCGTTTTGCTTCTCGTGCGTTTCAAAGAACCCGCGAAGCTCGCACGCAATACAGTGATTATTCTTGTGCTTTTCGGCGGCGTAAATTCGCTGACGCTGCCCGTCAGCTTTGACATGGACGAGCCCGTTCACATGATGGCATCTATGCAATTGGCTGACGGTCGCTTGACGTGGAGCGATAACGGCACGGCGTTTGATAAAGCATCGACTGTTTACAGCGACGTTGCGGGTCTCGCGGTTCCTGGAAAAAGAATCAATCTGTATTCTGAAAAATTCCGGAGCATCAAAAATCAGCCCACAAATTACGCGGATTTCACGGCCCAAAAACCTGTTAATCCTGCCTATATCCCAAGCGCTCTTGGCATCGTGCTGGGGCGTCTCATCAGTCCGCATTTCTTTGTCGCGTTCTATCTGGGCCGCCTGTTTAACCTTTTGACGTTTGCCTTATTCGTTTTCTTCGCGATAAAAATCAGCAAAAAATATAAGCTGGCGATTGTTCTCATGAGCATGTTGCCGTTTACGCTCTGGGTAACGGCTGGCTACAATTATGATTCGTTTTATTACGGGCTCACACTCCTCTTGATTGCGCAACTCACGAATTTCTTCTCTAAAGAAACGCTTATTAGCAAAAAAAGTATGCTCTGGTACGCGCTCACGTGCGCGGCTCTCGTGTTTGTCAAGGCGCCTGTCATGCTGCTCATCATCGTGCCACTTTTTCTACCTGCCACGCATTTTGTAAGCGAGAGAATAAAGCGCTGGAGCATTTTTGTGACTGCAGCTTTCGCTTTTCTTGGCGCTCTTTGGATTGGGCAAAAATCGATTCTAAAATTGTTTGGACACGCGGCAACTCAAGTAGCAACAACGGCTGGTGTCGAAAAAGTGTCACGCGTTCAGTATTATTTGCAGCACCCGAAAAACGGACTCGCGCTCATTCTCAGAAGTTTATGGGACATCCCAGCCAATACCTTTAACTCTCTGATAGAACCCCATCAATGGATTACGCACGGCTCGGGCGGCGCGTATTTAATCAACATTGTCATTATGACGCTTGCCATGCTGTTTGTCAGCGCTCATCTTGCGTTCAAGGTGACGAAAAAAATGAAACTTGTGCTATCCGTTATCCTTTTTCTTATTGCAGGCGCGATTATCTACGCCATCTCGGGAGACTCGCGTGTTTTCCACGTTGGCGATTTGAATGTCGGCGGTGTGCAAGGCAGATATTATTATTTTATTCTCGCCTTTTTGCCGTTGTTAATCGCAGAACCTGTCAAGAAATTGTTCAACACACAAGCGCTTGAAAAGAAACTTTATAAAGTAAGCTCGCAGGAAATGCTGGTGAAAATGTTGCTGTTTATGACGTTTTTAAACACAGTGATTGGTATTTACACCTATTTGTAAAAGCAAAGGAGATTATGCAAGAAAGAATCTTAGCTGGGATTGTCACCTACAATCCCGATATGACAACGCTTAAAGAAGGAATCAAAGCCATTTTGCCGCAAGTTGGCAAGCTTCTTATTGTGGAAAATGCGTCTGACAATCAAAACGAAATTTTGGAGATGCTCTCAGATTTCCCGACGATTGAGAAAATAATATGCGCGGAAAATGCAGGTATCGCTCGTGCGTTAAATGAAATCGGAGATTTTGCTGTGCGCGAGTCGTTTGATTTCTTTTTGACGCTGGATCAAGACAGTGTTGTAATTCCCGATTTGCTTACGCGCTACGAGCCGTATTTGCACACAGAAAATCTAGGGCTCCTAAACTCTCGCTACAATGAGCGAACGCTTCAATACGGCGACATCGGCACGTCTGAAATCGTGATTGATTCGCCATATATGGTGACAGCTGGTGCGGTGATGCCTGTTTTGGTATTTAAGAAATTTCGCTACGATGAGTTTTTATTCATTGATAAAGTGGATTTCGATATGAGCTTTCGGCTGCTAAAAGCCCATTACAAATTGTATAGTTTGCCGTTTTACGGGCTGACGCAAAGTATCGGCGATGTCAAGATTATCCATTTTCCGCTGAGAAAGCTGTACGCATGGAATTATTCTCCGACGCGCATTTATTATATGGCAAGAAATGGCGTCGTTTTTTATAAGAAACATGGCTCAAATGACATGTCGCGTGGTTTTTTGAAATCAGATTTTCGTGTGATGCTAAAAGGTGTGCTGCTTGAGCGGCAAAAATTAAAGAAAATAAACGCCTATGTCAGAGGTATCTTTGCGGGGCTTAGATATAAGGAGACTGGTAAGTAGTGGAAACGTTACAGGAATTTATTTATCCGAAAGACTCAGAATTTGGATCGACTGAAAAATATGTGCGGCTTGCGGGCGACGCGCGATTTGACGACCGTTTGCTTCGTTTGAACGCGCAGAGCGCGGCACAGTTTGACACGTATTACAATGCGTTTTCGATGCCGCTTTGGCAAGAGAAATGCACACTAGAGAATGCAACCTTGGTTATTTCGGGGCGCGGGCGTGTGAAAATTGAGCTTTTTCATGTCAATTGGGCCGAGAAATTGCCGAAAAAAGCAGCGCTCATGTACGCCAAAAACGGGAAGATAAACACGCGCTTGAAGCTTGAGGTTCTAGAAACGCGAGAAGTTGATTTGCAGGGTGAAAGTATTAAAATCATGCAGCTTGCGGTACAAAATCCGGCGTTGAAAGGGCTTGTTTATCCTAAAATCACGGCGGTGACCGCGGCGACTGTCGAGACACTCAAATGGGTCACGACGGACGAGAAAAAACGCGCGGTTAAGCTCGGCATTTCAATCACGCATTTTAATCGCAAAGCTTACGTTCTCCCTGCTATGCGGCGCATTCAAGGTGCATTTTTAAGCGATCCTGCCTGGTCAGAAAAAATCGATTTTGTCGTTGTGGATAATTCGCAAAATATCACGCAGGAGGAAGCAAACGGCATCACAATTATCCCCAATGAAAATATTGGCGGCTCGGGCGGTTTTATGCGTGGTTTTATGCATTACAAGAAACAAGGGCGCACGACGCACGTTTTGTTCATGGACGATGATGCAAGCCTTGAAGTTGAGTCGATTAAACGCGCGTATACAATTTTGGAATTTGCAGAAAAAGACAATACCGTGGTCGGTGCCTCGCTTTTTTATGAGCAGGATCCGGATTCTTTGATGGAGCGCGGAGCCTATTTGCGTAAGCGGACAGGCTGGTGGGCGAAATTTAAAATGGTGCCGTCCGTTGAAGTTAAGTCTCTTTTGCTGCAGGAGCAAAATACGGAAAGGGACGATTATGCGGGCTGGTGGTTCTGCGCGTTTCCTATCAAATATGTCAAACATCTGACATTGCCGTTTTTTGTGCGTGGCGACGACATTTCGTTTGGGCCGCTGAATGATTTTAGTTATATTCATGCGAACGGAATCGCGTGTTTGGCGGATGATTTTGAGCATAAAGTTAGCCCGATGGTTGAGTATTTGAACTTGCGTAACAAGCTGATTGTCTATGCGCTTTTCATTCCGAATCCTTTCTGGGCGGCGCGCAATTATTTGAGGTGGCAGAGCAATACGCTCGTGTCGCTACGCTTTGGCTATTCGGACGTGTTGCGCGAAGCGTGTCGGGATTTTATTTCTGTAACGCCTGAATTTTTGTTCCAAAATATTGATATGCGAAACAAGGTCAAGCAGCTTAATGAGCTCGCGGCTGTTGATGCGCTAAAACCGATTGATTTGACAGAATTGCCTCTGGCTTATGGACATTGGAACAAAAATGAACCGATTGTCACGAAAGTTTTGCGGCGGGCGTCGTTCAATGGCATTTTCTTACCTCGGCCGCTGAAAAAAGAGGCGATTATTTTTGATGAATGGGCAAATCCTGCGTCGTATCAAGTGATTTCAGGTTATAAGAAGATTTTGTATTATAATTCGGAGACGCAAAAAGGGTATGTCACGGAGGTGAACCGGAAAAAGGTTCTGCGGCATCTTTTGGGCGTATTAAAAGACACGTTTCTGATTTTTAGAAATTTGAAAAAGGTGCGGCGGCGCTTGCTGCGCGAATTGGATTATTTGACGAGCGAAGAGATTTGGGAGCAAATTTTCCAGAAAAAAGAGTGATTTGCATGGCTCATAAATAAAAACCTGCCGTCTGGCGGGTTATTTTTGTGTCTGGGTAAAAACGTCGCGATCGACGAAGAGCTGCATTTGAAAATAGAATTTTTCAACGATGATAGGATCGGCTTTTCCGTTGAAAATGTTGACATTTCGCGTGCCAAAACGATCGAGAATGGAGAGCTTGAAGCCTGTCAGTTCAGGATTGACGGTGATTTTCATGAGAAATCCGTCGCCAGAATTGGGTGCGACTTCAAGCAGGCGCTTGAACTCAAAATTACCATTTGCAAGCGGCGCAAAAGTGACGTCGCGAAGCGTGAATTTTTTGATTGCGGGGCTGATGGCATACGTATAGCGGCAGCCGTCAAGCGCAACAGAAGTTTTGAAAGCCATTAGAGTACCTCGTGTAAAATTTTTGTGAACTGTTGAATATCGTCAGGTGTTGTCAGCGCTGACAGACTGAGTCGAATGTTTTCTTTGAGCTTGGGCGAATTTTTGCCGTAAACGGCTGTGAGAACATGCGACGGCTCAACGGCGCCCGCTGTGCAAGCCGAGCCGGTCGAGACGCAAATGCCTGCCATGTCAAGCTTTGTGAGCAGCGCGTCATGATTTTTCCCAGGAAAGCCAAGGTTAATTGTGCTTGCGAGTGTTTCGCCAAATGCATTTTCGTAGTAATCAATGTCTGCGAGAGCTGACAAAAGCCGCTGTCGCAGATTTTGTATATGCGCGTGGAGAGTGTCAAGCGACGCATTTGCGAGCGTGAGCGCCTTTGCCATGGCGGCAATTCCTGCACTGTTTTCCGTGCCTGCGCGGCGCTTTTCCTCTTGTTCGCCGCCGTGAATCAGGCTGTCAAAGCGGACAGACGGCGCGTGGTACAAGAAGCCAGTGCCTTTGGGTCCGTGAAATTTGTGCGCCGTGGCTGACAAAAAATCAGCGCCCATTTCCTGCGGTTTGACGCGCATTTTTCCCATCGTTTGCACGGCGTCCACGTGAAAAGCGGTGTTCGGGCTCGTGGCGAGAAAGGCGCCGATTTCCCTGACGGGGAGAATCTGCCCGGTCTCATTGTTTGCGTGCATGACAGAAACGAGAATTGTGTCAGGCCTGACAGCCGCAGTAATCAGCTCAGGCGGGAAATTGCCGTCAGCTTGCGGGCTGACAATAGTAATCTCAAAGCCGTGCCGTGTGTGCAAATAGTCAAACGCGGCGCGCACACTTGGGTGCTCAATCGCGGTGGTCACGAGATGTCGGCCGTTTTGCTGATGCGAAAGCGCGTAACTGATAATCGCCGTGTTGTTGCTCTCGGAGCCGCCACTTGTAAAGGTTATCGACTGCGGCGCAACGTCTAAAATCTCAGCGATTATCTGACGCGATTCCCGCAAAACGCGACTTGCCGCACGTCCCGCCTGATGAATACTTGACGGATTGCCAAAATTTTCTGTCAGCTGATAGAGCAGCACCTCGGCGACATCGGGCAAAATCGGCGTCGTGGCCGCATTATCCAAATAAATCATGTCAGCGTCCTTGCGGCTTGTCGTACTCAAATAACGGCGAAACAGCGCGTCCTTCGTGAATGCGGACAATGGCGTCTGCAAGAAGCGGCGCAGCCTCCAAAAACTTCACCGTTTTTGGTTTTTCATTGTCAGAGCTGACAGAGTCCGTCACCAAAATTTCCGTCAGCGGCGACTCTTCCAAATGCTCTTTGGAGCCTGGCAAAAACAGGCCGTGAGACGCACACGCGTAAATTTCAGTCGCGCCGTAATCTTTCACAACCGCTGACGCATTGCCAAACGTGATGCCTTCGGTTAAAATATCATCAATCAAAATCGCTTTTTTGCCCGTCACGTCGCCAATCAAATAGCCATTCTCGCGCAAACGCTCGCGATTGTCCTTGTAGTCAACGATTGCAAGCGGACTGTCAAGCAATTCGGCAAGGCTGCGCGCGCGCTTGATGCCTGAATTTTTGGGTGCAACGACGACCACATCATCGCCAAAAAGTCCCTTTGAGCGATAATAATCCGCGAAAAGAGGCACCGTGAAAAGATTGTCAGCTGGAATATCGAAAAAGCCTTGCACTTGCACCGTGTGCAAATCCAGCGTCAAAATGCGATTGATGCCCGCTTTAACGAGCATATTCGCCACCAATTTCGCCGTAATCGGCTCGTGCGGTTTCGCCGTTCTATCAGCGCGTGCATACCCAAAATAAGGCATCACGACATTCACCGTATGCGCAGACGCGCGTTTGCACGCATCAATCATAATCAAAAGCTCCCAGAGATAATCATTGACAGGATAGCTCGTGGACTGGATAATATACACATCGTGATTACGCACGCTTTGCTCAATATTGACCTGAATTTCGCCATCTGAAAATTTGCGCGACGAGATTTTGGCAAGCGGCACACCCGTTTTTTGACTGATTTTTTCAGCCAATTCATGATTGGAAGAAAGTGCAAATAATAATAGATTAGGATCTTGATAAACCACCGATAAGCCTCGTTTCTAATTCTCCCCTATTTTATCAAAATTGACCGCCGTTGTATAGCCGAGTCGCTGAAAATTTTGGTATATTTTCTCGTTTTATGATAAAATGGGCTGTATGCCTGAGAATCATTCAAACATTTCGATTGTCATCGTGACTTACAAGCGTCAGGAGCTACTCAAAACTCTGTTCGACAGCATTTGTCAGCTGACGATCGCGCCTGAGCACGTCGTCGTCGTTGACAATGAAAATTCTTTTGAAACGCAGCAGCTGACAGAAACGCCGTCAGCGCTGACAGAGTTCACGCATGTTCATTATGTGCCAATGCTGGAAAATACGGGCGGCGCAGGCGGCTTTTCAAAGGGCGTTGAGACCGCGTATAATCTCGGCGCCGAATGGATTTGGGTGATGGACGACGACGTGCGCGTTTTTCCAAATGCACTCGAAATGCTTGGAAAATGGACAACGCACGGCTTGCGCGACAATCATCTTGCGATTCAGCCGCAGCGCGAAAATTTTGACGGTGCCCCTTTTTATTGGCAATATGACTTTCGCACGGGTCTTGGCATTCCAAATCCCGTTGCGCCCGCCGCATTTCTACAAGGCGAAACGTACCGCGTGATTAACACCGCGTGCTTTGAAGGCGGCCTCTTTCACCGAGAGCTAGTCAAGCAAATCGGCTTTCCTGATAAGCGCTTCTTTATTTATTGGGACGACACAATTTATGGCTATCTCGCAAGCAAAGTCACACAGCCAATTTTGATTCAAGAAACTGTCATGGCGCGCACGCGCACGCTTGAGCACGTCACAATCGGCAAAATCCGCCGCCTGAACTCAACGTCAGACATGGCGCGTTATCACATTTTGCGCAATCGCGGCTACATGGCACACTATTTCAGAGAACACGGCGACTACAAGCCGCTTATCTTTGGCTTTGGCACTTTTTTGACGGTTGCCAAAGAAGTTATCCGAATCTTCGCCTTGTCCGACAACAAAGCAAAATCATTTTCGGAAGTTCGACGCGGTCTCAAAGACGGCAAGCAACTCCGAAAAGACAAAAATTGGCGCCCCATGCCAAAAATTGATTGAATCTGTTTCATAACCCTGCTTTTTCGCCCAACTCGCTTTAGCGCTCGGCGCGCGCGCCGAGTGAATAAACGCAAAGCTAGATTGGTCTTCAAAAGCAAAACGGGTTACGAAACAAGTCTTTAAAAAAGAAAGAAAACTATGGATTTTTTTGAGAAAAAAAACAGAATACTTTTAATAGAACTCACAAAAACAGACTTCAAACTGCGCTATCAGGGCTCATTTGTTGGTTATTTGTGGTCAATTTTGAAGCCAATCATGCTCTTTTTGGTGATGTACATTGTCTTCATCAAATTCCTCAGATTTGGGAATGATGTCCCGCATTTTGCTGTTTCGCTGTTGCTCGGTATCACGGTTTGGAACTTTTTTGGTGAATCGACTGGCATTGGCATGACATCAATTGTTGCACGTGGCGATTTGCTTAGAAAAGTCAGCTTTCCCAAAAGTATCATTGTGCTGTCAGTTGTCACCAATGCGCTGATTAACCTTGCGATTTCCACCGTTGTCGTTGCCATTTTTGCGCTTATCAACGGTGTCACAATCAGCTGGACAGTTATCTTTGTGCCCTTTTTATTTGTTGAGCTGGTGCTTTTCACGCTTGGCGTGACATTTATCTTATCAACGATTTACGTGTATTTTAGAGATATTGCGCCTGTCTGGGAAGTTATCCTCCAGGCTGGGTTTTATGCCACACCCATTATTTATCCGATTACCTATGTCAGTAAAATGTCTCCTGCCGCGGCAAAGCTGGTCATGCTAAGTCCCATGGCTCAAATTGTTCAAGATCTGCGTTATATTCTCACGTTTAGCAACAACACCAACCCCACTATCTGGCAACTCGTTCATAATCCGTTGATTATTGCAGTGCCGTACTTACTCTCAATTTTCTTATTTGTTTTCGGATGGTGGATTTTCAGCAGGCGAGCAGCCAAATTTGCGGAGGTAGTCTAATGACAGAAGAAATTGCAGTAAAAGTAGAACACGTCAGTAAGTTTTTCAAACTTCCCACAGAAGCAACCAATAGTTTGCGGCGCTTTTTAGTAAACCGCACACGCGGAATCAAAGGATTTAAAGAGCAGCACGTCCTCAAAGACATTGATTTTACAGTCAATAAAGGCGATTTTTTTGGCATCGTCGGGCGAAACGGCTCAGGCAAATCAACGCTTCTTAAAATCATTTCACAGATTTACGTCCCAGAAAAAGGCAAAGTCACGGTCAACGGCAAGCTTGTCAGCTTTATCGAGCTCGGTGTCGGCTTTAATCCTGAACTTTCAGGACGTGAAAATGTCTATCTCAACGGCGCTATGCTTGGCTTTTCGACGCAAGAGATAGACGAGATGTATGAAGATATTGTTGATTTTGCGGAGCTTCATGACTTCATGAACCAAAAGCTCAAAAATTACTCGTCAGGCATGCAGGTTCGCCTCGCTTTTTCAGTCGCTATCAAAGCTAAAGGCGATGTGCTTGTCCTTGATGAAGTTCTTGCCGTTGGTGACGAAGCTTTCCAGCGCAAATGTAACGATTATTTCCTAGAGCGCAAGAAACTCGGACTGACAACCATTCTTGTCACACACGACATGGAATCCGTTAAAAAATATTGTAACAAGGCGATTCTTATTTCGGATGGTCTGATTGAAATGTCGGGTGCAGTGAGTAAGGTAGCGGATCAATACAGTTTAAAAAATCTGCAGGAGCTCTCGGCAGCTCAAGACGCGTCTGACGCGGCTGATAATGATGAAGCAGAATTGAAATTTGTTGAGCATCTGGAAGTTCATCTGGAGTCAGAGATGCAAATCACGCCCAATGACCCGATTTCATTCAAGGTAAATTATACGGTTTTGGAAGACGTGAAAACCTACATCGCTTTTTCGCTGATGGACGTTGATAGAAGTGTGTGGATTTACAATGACAATTCGATGGACTTTCCAACAACAGGCGCGGGCGAAAAACAAGCAGCCTACACCTGTAAGCTCGCTAATCTTAACCGTGCAAATATGAAATTGCAAGTCTCTATCCGAAATGAAGACGGCGCCATGCTTGCTTATGCCAAAGAATATCTGATTGTCGTCAAGCGCGACGACATCGAAGAAGATGATAAAAGCGCCCGCGACTCAGCTTCTGGACTCTATAAGCGCAATGGAAGCTGGGTCATTGAAGGAAGATAAATGAGTGAGCTAATTTCTGTCATTATCACAAATTATAATTACGCAACGTATATTGAAAAAGCGATACGCAGCATTTTTTTGCAGTCTTATTCACCGATTGAGCTGATTGTGATTGATGATGGCTCAAGCGATGATTCACTGGAAATTATCGAGCGTATTCTGAAAAAAGCACCGCATAGCATGACGACAACGCTTATCGCGCGCGAAAATAAGGGAATAGTTGCCACACGAAATGAAGGCATTCAGCTCTCAAAAGGAAAATATCTTCTTTTTTTGGACGCGGATGATTATTTTGATTCGGATTTTGTTGAAAAAATGTATCAAAAAGCCGTTTTGACAGGTGCGGATGTGATTTATCCCAACTGGCGATTGATTGAAAGCAATGGAAATATTTCCAAACGTGAATTTTCAGAATTTACGATAAAAGCTTTGCAGCTCCAAGAAATCCATGTGTCGGCAGAATCGTTGATAAAAAAAGAAAGCCTTTCAGGCACCAACTTTCGAGCGGAAGAAATCGCAGAAGATTGGGATTTTTTCAATCGACTCGCTCTATCAGGCAAACGCTTCGCTTTAGCCCAGGACTGCTATATCAACTACATGATAAAAGCAGACAGCAGAGCGCGGAAAAACTCGTACGTAACGGATAGTTTTAAGTTTGAGGCGTTGGTTGCCACGTGGCGCAGGGAATTTGGCGAAGAAAATGTGCTCAAAAAAAATGAGCTGCTCACAGAACGCTTTGCTTTTTTTGAAAGTGAAGTCCACCGCCTGACAGATATGGTTCTTGAAAAAGACAAATTTATCCGAAGTTTCCAAGATGAGATTGCCCGTCTTCAAGGCGTAGAAACCGAAAAACAGAGTGAGATAGAACGGCTAAAAACAGCGCTCGAAAAGGCTCATAAAGCAGCTCAATTAGCAGAAATGGAAGCGCAACAAGCGCGTGCAGAAAAAGAAGCAATCAGCCACTCGAAAGCCTACAAACTGGGAAATTTTCTGGCAAGCCCAATGAGACTCCTTAGAGGAGTTATTAAGAAACGATAACGATTATGCCCAACAAAAAAAATGGATCCATTGAGAAACTGTTTTTAATCTTTATCCTTGGATTTGGAGTTTTTTTTGCGTTGCTCGCGCCTGTTGGCACCATTCCAGACGAACAATATCACTTTAACCAGACTTTTCGCCTTATTTTTCATAGTGACCAAAAGATATCAGATATGGATCGCTTGCCAGATAGTGCGGGTGTGACAGATATTTCATTTGACGGGCCGAAACCCACGTCTCTTTATGCAGAAAGTTATACACGAAAGGTTCCTTTCGTTGAGCAAACAAAATTTCAGCTCAATTTTACGTGGAGCGGTCTCAGACGGCTTCCTCAGGCAATCGGGATTCTGATTGGACGCTATATTTATCCAAGTTATGGTGTGATGTTTCTAGTGGGGCGCCTCTTTAATTTACTGTTTTACGCGGGTGTTATTTACATAGCAATCAAAAAAGCAGCCTTTGGGAAATTTCCTATGGTATTTGTCGCCCTTCTTCCAATGAGTGTACAGCAGGCGGCTTCACTTTCGTATGATACGTCCTTATTTGCTGTCTGTTTTGTTACATTTTCCATGATGAGTATTATTTGGACGCGCGCGGAAAAACTTAATTGGAAATGGGCCTTGGGTCTTGGCACACTTGTTGGCGTTAGCTATCTCACGAAAAGCTCAGCCTTGATTTTATTGTCATTACTTGCTACGATTCCCGCGAAAGGACATTTGAGAGCACTCATCGATGGCTTTTGGGGCGTGTTTAAAAAGCACAAGCGTGTTACTTTTTTACTTATTTTGCTTGGCTTGCTCGGCGTATTTGGTTTTATTTTCAAAGATCAGGGCGGACTTCTAAATTGGTTCCAAGTGATGTTTAATACTTATTTTAGCACGGCCAAGAATACGAATCTTGACTTGGTCGTGACATCTGGGATTTTCGGCGCGTTTGGGCGTTTTCAATTTTACATTCCAGAATGGTTGATTATTCTGAACTTCATTTTATTTGCTATGTTGCTTTTGAGTGAGAAAAAAGTGAAACTTCAACTGCGCGTGACGGTGATCTCGGCTCTCTTGTTTGTGATGAATATTTTGTTGACTTCGTCCATTTATTACATCACATATACGCACGGACAGCTTGGCTTAGACGTCAGCTGGAGCTTGGGTGAGCAAGGGAGATATTACACGCCGTTTCTACTTTTCTTGATTCCTTTGGGAATTGCCTGTGGAGAGGACTTTTGGAAGTCCGTCTCTCTAAAAATGGCAGAATTTTTGAGGGCTCGCCTCACATTTTTCATGGCAGGGTTTAATTTATTGCTCAGTATTGTTTTGATTTACTTGTATTGGTATTAAAACCGTTACGCAAATTTCGTAAATAAAAATGATATAATAAACGAAAGGAAAGCCAGTTCTTGGCGATGGAATAGATTTGGAAAAAAAGAAGAGATTACTTGTTTATGTACACTTCAATGCTTACAATGAGCTGAGCGAGCACGTTATCTATCAGCTGCGGGAGCTGACGCCACTTTTTGATCGCGTTGTTTTTTTGTCAAACAGTTCTGTCAGCGCTGACAAGATTGAAGAGCTTAAAAAGCAGCACTTGATTACCGATTTTGTGCAGCGTCGTAATTCAGGGTTTGATTTTGCGGCATGGCGCGATGGCTTACAGCTTGTCGGGCGCAAAGAGGTCACAACTTACGACTCGGTAACGCTGATGAATGACACCTGCTACGGGCCGCTTTTTGATATGGCTCCTCATTATGCGCGTTTTGAGCAGGAGGAAGTCGATTTTTGGGGAATTACAAATCACCGGGCTTACAAGGAATCTGAGACGCATGTTTTTGATGAGCATATTCAGTCGTACTTCAAAGTATTTAGCCAAAAAGTGGTGCAGAGTGCCGTTTTCGAGGAATTTTGGGAAGGAATCCAAGCGTTTGAAAATGTGCAGGATGTGATTGATAATTATGAAATTCAATCAACAACGGCCTTTTTAAAAGCGGGATTTCATTATCAAACGATTCTTGATACGACGCCGTTAGATGCGAGCAAGCTTTTGCACCCTGATTTTTCTTATTTTGCGCCTGATGTCATTTTGCGCGAAAAAGTGCCATTTATTAAAGTCAAAGCACTTCAAAATGTGTACGGCGGAAACTTTACGGCTTACATTTTGGATTATATTGACAAAAAAACGGCTTATCCTGTGGCGTTTATTATTGATCATTTGACACAAACGGGCTATCCAGATGCGGCTTATTTGCAGGGTTACAAGTTATTAAAGCCAAAAGCGCTTGAGGAAACGCAAAATTTACGCGTTGCGATTCATTTGCACGTGCATTATCCCGATTTGCTCGAAGATTTTCTGGCTTATTTCGAGACCTTTGCGTTTGATTATTCACTCTTTTTGACAACAAATTCTCCAGAGAAAGTAAAAGAAATAGAAGCTCTCCTCGAAAAAAATCACTGTCAGGCAGAGATTCTTCAAACAGAGAATGTGGGGCGCGATATCTTGCCGTTGATTGCGTTAAAAGAGAAGCTGCAGGAATTTGATATTATCGGGCATTTTCACACCAAGCGCTCGCTTGAAGCCTCATTTTTTGCGGGTGAATCGTGGCGCACGGAGCTGATGGAAATGTTGCTTGCGCCTGCAAATGAAATTATTGCAAATTTTGAAGCCAATGAAAAGCTTGGCATTGTGATTGCGGACATTCCCACACTTTTTAAGTACAATTCGTTGATTAATTCGGACGATGAATACAGGCGACTGTCGCCGATTATGAACTATGCTTGGGATCACATGGGCATGAAGAAAAATATCAATTTTTCATTCATTAACGTTTTTACGGCTTCTTACGGAACTTTTTTCTGGGCGCGCAAAGACGCTGTCAGGCAATTATTTGATTATGCGTTTGACGAGATTGAAAAAGAAGATATGAAAGAACCGCTCAAACGCTTTACTATTTTACATGTTTTGGAGCGCTTGCTGGTGTACATTTCTTGGGGAAATGGGTATGATTACCGGATTTCAAAAAATAAGCGGGAACTCCCAAGTTTTGTTGATTTTCAGACCTTGAATTTCCGTCGAGAAATTCATGCGCGTCTTTTGCCGCACATCGTTTGGGATAAAATAAGCATTATTGTCAAAAATAAATTACATTTGAGAAAAGAAAATGACTAAAATATTACTAATTATCCCAGCTTACAATGAGTCTGAGGGAATTTTGCACACGGTCGCGAAAGTTGTGGCCTATCAAAAAAAGTGTACGTATTCTCTTGATTATCTTGTCATCAATGACGGCTCTACGGACAATGAAGAAGCGGTTTTGCGTGAAAATGGCATTCCTCATATTGGGCTGGTGGCGAATCTCGGAATCGGTGGCGCGGTTCAGGCGGGTTATCGTTTTGCGCTGCAAAATGACTACGATATTGCTATCCAATTTGACGGAGACGGGCAGCACGATATTGAGTCTATCAGCCAGCTGATAGAGCCGATTTTGGCTGATAGAGCCGATTTTGTGGTGGGCTCACGCTTTGTTGCGGACAGTCCGTCTGATTTCAAGTCCAGTTTTGCGCGTCGTGCGGGCATTCGTTTTCTGTCAGGGCTGACAAAACTACTTTCAGGTTTTCGGGTCAAAGATATCACAAGTGGTTACCGCGCCGCGAATCGAAAGGTCATTGAGCAATTTGTCGCGTATTATCCGAGCAAATATCCAGAACCTGAAAGTTATATTTTGCTTGTGAAGCAGCAGACGCGTATTCAAGAAGTTGGAGTCAATATGTTTGAGCGCAGCGCGGGTGTCTCAAGCATCCGAATTTGGGATTCGATTGGCTACATGATTGGTGTGTCCAGCGCTCTTTTGATTGCGGGACTTTCGCGAAGGAGAAAATAAATGTCGTTACAATTAACGCTACTTGCGGTTTTAATTTCAGGCTATTTTTTGTGGTACGTCATTCGGCTGACACGCAAAAATAAAGCCGAAGTCGGTCAAGTTCGCAAATGGATTTTGCTGGCCGCCATGATGGTGGTTGGGGCGATTTTTTCAACGCCTTTAGCGCAAACAGCTAGGTTCATCGGCTTCAAAACGTATGTTTCGTTCGTGCTATTTTTCTTGCTGATTGCCGTTCTTCTCATTGTTTTTCGGATCAATCTCGCGCTTATTGTCGGCGAAAGAAAGACGAAAACGCTGATTCAAGAGCTTTCTATTCTCAAAAGAGAAGTCGAAGAACTTGAGGAAAAGGTGAGTGAAATGGAGAATAAGAAGTCACAGGACAGCTGGTAAGACGCGCCCAGATCAAATTTGACTTCGCTATAAAATTTTGATAAACTAAAGACATTATTTGCTGGTAAGGAAATTAGGAGAATTTATATGAAAATGAAAGCAATTATGGGAACTGTCATCCTTTTTGGGGGAATATTCACAGGTCTCACGGCTTCCGCTACTGGGACAACAGGCGTCTCAACAACGACAAATGCTGCTTCAACAAGCACGACTTTTTCGTCATCTTCTGTTGCTGCGAGCACGAGCAGTACGTCGCAAGCGAGTTCGACAACATCTAGTTCGTCGCCGTCTCTCAAATCGAAAACAGCTGCAGCGCTTCCGCAAGCTGTTACCCCAGTTCTGATTTACCGGCTATACAGTCCTGTGACTTACGAGCATCTGTACACGACATCGCTCACAGAAGTTAAGGCAACGATTCTTGCAGGGTGGAATTTTGAGGGCATTGGCTGGCAAGCTCCGTCACAAGGCGCTCCAGTTTACAGAATGTATAATCCAGCAATCAGACAACACCTCTATACAACGGATATGAACGAGTACAGAACGAATGCGGGCAGAGGCTGGAAGCAAGAAGGCGTTGTTTTCTATTCGGATGGCCCCAATACCGTAGGCCGTCAGTACAATCCAGCGCTTCAAGTGCATTTGTATGATGTTTTACCTAGCACTGAATGGAATGTCTTGCCAACGCGTGGCTGGACGCATGATAGTGCGCGTGCTTATTTGAGAGCTTTATCTGGCGGCGATTCTAAATATATGACATCTCAGATTGCATCATGGATGCGGGGAGTTACTGTTTCAACGCCTACAAGCTATAAGAATGAAAATATGAACATTCAGCTCTATGATCAAAATTATGCAGGAGAAACGGTTCATTTTGCAGATGTAACCATCAATAATCCAATGATGTTGAAAACGTATGTTGCTCCCAATAGTTTCAACCCTAATTACAGCGGGAATAATAATGGAAAATATTCAACGGCCAATCCCAGTCCTAATTGGCTAAGTATTACGTCAATGGCAAGTTCTAGAAACTCTATTTTAGCGATTAATGCAGATTTTGAGGGGTATCGCAGCGGAAATGGCTACGATATTCGTGGGGGTGGCGTTGTGCAAAACTGGGATACGCGCTATCTTTTATCTCAATCTTATGCGGCTTTGGTTTATGGAAAAGACGGCACGATGTCAGCTCCTGATCAAAGAAGCAACACGCTTAATCTTTCCCAGACGCAGCATGTGTGGAGTTTCGGGCCATTATTGAGCGTGGGAACACGCGTTAATGTTGGTTCACAAGACGAGGTTCAAGGAACACCGTGGGCGCCAACAGGGGCGCCTCGGACGATTGTAGGCTATCTGTCAAAAAATCATTTCTTGATTGCTGTGACAGACGGTCGCGGGTATGGTAATGGTGGTTTGACGCTTTATCAGTCTGCTCAGCTCATGGTAAGTAAGGGCGTTGCTTTCTCCTATAATATGGATGGCGGCGGAAGCTCTGAAATGGTTTTCCAAGGAAGAATTGTCAATCAGTTGAATGGCGCGGAAAGACCGAATTCAGATATTTTATATTTTGGAAATTAAATGACGCAAAGGGGGGGTGATATGAAAAAGAAATCAGGAGTTAAAAGAGTTGTAATCGCTTTGATTTTAGTCGGTATTTTAGCGTTTGTGGGCATTCTCCTGTATTCAAGTCATGCCGCAGATAAAAAGGACATCACGACAAGTAGTTCGAGTAAAAGTTCTTCTACTTCTCTCAGCAGCAGCGACTCTGCGGCAACGAGTAGCTCAACGCAGATGGCTGCGCCAAGTTCGTCTGTTGCGGGCTTTGCCTCAACAGTCTCGTCTACTCAGATACAGACGTCTTTTAGCGGGCAACATACTTTTGAAACAGCTCAAAAATACAGCTTGTCGTGCAATTTTGATAAGAAAACGGCTGTGTATCACTACACAGACTCGTCTGGTTTGAAATATACTGTTAATTTAACGATTAAAAATCTTACAAATGAGCAATTTGAGCTCGTTGATTCGGGAAATTTTGACGTCGCGACCTTAGTGAGCACGGATAGTAACCACTCAAATTTAGTTGTTTCGGCTGTCAATGATGGCTCTAACGGCTATGCGATTTTCGCTTTACATAATATTTTCATACAAACGAATTAAAGAAAGGTGCCAACGCTGATTTTACATACATTTGTTATTTGTGCGTACAAGGAAAGTCCGTATTTGGAGGTGGCGATACGCTCGGCGCTTGCGCAGGAGTCTGTCAGCGCTGACAGATCGCGCGTCATTCTCTACACGTCAACGCCAAACGCTTTTATTCGGGGACTTTGCGATAAATACGGGATTGCGGTCTTTTCCGGTAATGGGCGCGGTATCGGCAGCGACTGGAATCACGCGGTTGCATGTGCAACGACAAATTATGTGACGCTCGTGCATCAAGATGATGTGTATGAAAAAGAGTACGGCGCGGCTGTCATTGCGGCTTTTGAGGAAAAAAAAGACGCAACGCTCGTCTTTTCGGATTATTATGAGATGGACGGTTCGGGTGAAAGGCGCCCGAGGAATCTTAATCTGAAGATTAAGACGGCGGCATTGCGGCTGATGATGCTCTCAAAAAATAAAACCTATCAGCGGCGTATATTTGCGTTTGGGGACTTTATCAGTTGTCCCGCGGTGTCGTACAATA
>JAIRUZ010000014.1 GCA_031254115.1 Streptococcaceae bacterium | reverse complement strand
GATTGTCAGCGGGATTTGTATTTCTATTTTTGGCGTGATTGTGACGGCGAGCTTTAATGCCCCGACAATCCTCGCAAGTCTTGCGAAAGATCATGAAGACGTGCCAATCCAAGTAGCTATGGAACATTATAAAATTTCAGCCATTAATTTTGTCGGCTATTCATCAGGCGCGACAGGTGTGATAAATTATATGATGGAAACCTCCAAAGATAAAAACTATCCACCAGTCGCTAATTTTATTTCACTGGATGGCGAATATAATTCTTGTAAATATGGCTATAAAAAGCAAGAACTGAGTCATATTATGACCTCAGCGCCAGATAAGAAAACAGCGATGTATCGTTATATTGAAGCGAACTATCAGAAGCTTAATCCCAAAATAAGAGTTTACCTGATGGAAGGAAATAATCTGACAAAATCAGGACAATTAACAGACGGCACGATTCCTTGGGGAGACAGCTTTTCAATCTATCACTTGCTACAAAAAAATGGAAATCCAGTATCAATTTATATTTATCCGACAAAAGTGGCACATTCGCTATTGCCGAAAGAAAAGACAGTCCAAAATTATATTAAAAATTTACTATATTAGATTAATAGGAGCATGATTTTATGAACAAACGTGAAAAATATCTCATCGGCGTGATTGTGGCCTTAGCAATTATGCTAATTTCTGTCAGTATTTTTTATCTCGTGCGTCATACAGATGCAAAAAACTCATCTGTGGCGATTGAGCCAACCATTTTTATCACGGGGTCAGACGGCAAGTTAAACACGATAGATCCTCTGGTACAGGCCATTACAAACAAAGGAAGAATGCCTGCGCGTAAAGCTTTATCATTTGTCGTGCAGACAGATGGAACAGTAGATGTTTCAGGCCGTATTTCAAAGGCGAATATTCGCCCAGCCATTGAGGTTGGCATGGAAGAGGGAACTAACTCGGGTGTGAAACAAGAAGCCGCGCTAAAAGCTGTCGTCCTCTACCTACAACAAAACTATAATGTCACAGCACTCAATATGGTTGGATTCTCCGCAGGCGGCACAGGGGTTTTACATTATCTTGTAGATTATTCAAATGATTCAAAACTTCCGCCAGTCAAGAAATTTATCTCGCTTGACGGTCAATATAATGCCTCAACAGCTCAACCCGATCAAACGCTTGATGAAGTGCTAAAAAGTGGACCTAAAGTCAAATCTCAATACTTTGCTTGGGAAGAAGAAAACATCCAGAAAATTAATCCTTCGGTTAAGATTTATCTGATGGCGGGGAATTACAAGAATTCAAATTCTACAGATGGCGTTGTACCGTGGGCAGACACCTTCTCAATTTACTATTTATTTAAAGCAAATGGAAATCCACTGGTGAAATTTACTTATGGAGGGGCTGATGATGTGACCTGGCATGGTTACGTGCCTAAAAATCCGAATGCTCAGAAGTTTATTGGCCCAACGCTTTATGCGCCTGAAAAAACTAGTAAAAAATCTAGTAAATAAGCTAGGAAGTGTTATAATTATTTTTTGAAAAGAGTTGAAAAAATTTCAGAAAGATGTAAACCCGACTGCCTAGCTCCGTAGGAAGTTGCCATGTGACTTGCAGCTCAAGCATAGGCACCGTAGTCACGAAGTGACGAGGTAGGGAATCTAGGTCCTGACCGAAGCGAAGGTCGGGTTCTAGATTCATCCAATTCCTTAGAAGCTAGGAGGGTAAACTCAGTTAGAAAAGGTGATGATTAAATGAAAAAAATCTGGCAGAAACCAAGCGTTCAATTCATAGCAAAGACCTTATTTTACACGGTCATACTCGTGCTCCTTGTCTACATCTACAGTTACAGCCAAACTGGCGGTGCACATTTCATCTACAACGAATTTTAAAGCAAGATGTGAGAGGGTGAACTCGGTTACAAGATATGAGACTCACCATTCAATCTACAAAACAACAAACTCAAACAAAGGAGAAAACCAATGCTACTGAAACGAATCCTCGAAAGCGCCCGATTAAATCTAATAAAAATCGCGGTGGCTGAAAAAGACGCGGCTTACAGCTATTTGGATTTGCTGGACGCAGTGACACAGTTTCAAGCTAAGATTGCAGAAGAAGCGACTTCGAGCCGTCCGGTTCTCGTTTTCGGGCGCAACGACTTTTTGATGCTTGCGGCGATGCTGGGCGCGATGTTGTCGGGGCGCGCGTATGTACCGGTGGACGCACACACGCCAGACGAGCGCCTAGAAATGATTGTCGCAGCGAGCAAACCGAGCTTAATTTTCTCGACGGCTGAGCTGACAGACGCACAGAGGGGCTTATTTTCAGCGTTCACGCACGTCGAGATGCGCACGTTTGAGAAAACAGCTGACTTTGATGTCGCACGCGTGGACACCTCAAACGCTGTCAGTGCTGACAAGATTGCCTATATCATTTACACGTCGGGGACGACAGGCGTGCCCAAAGGTGTCGCCGTTTCCGTCAGGAATCTTGAAACATTCAGTGACTGGATGATTTCAGACTTTGAGCAGATTAAGGAGAATCAAATTCTCGAACAGCCGCCTTACAGCTTTGATTTGTCGATATTTTCAATTTATCCAAGTCTTTTGACGGCAGGTACGCTGGTCAGTTTGTCAAAAGATGAGACATCAAATTTCAAGCTGCTTTTTGAGCGACTGAACACGACTGTCATTAACACATGGATTTCTACGCCGAGCTTCGTCGATATTTTCCTGCTCGATCCAAGCTTCACGCAGGAAAATCACCCTGCGTTGACGCAATTTATTTTTTGCGGCGAGGAGTTGACGCATAAGACCGCAGAAAAGTTGCTCGCAAAATTCCCGTCAGCCACCGTCTACAACACCTTTGGCCCGACTGAAGCGACGGGCGCGATTAGCAGTGTAAAAATCACGCCAGAAATCTTAGAAAGCTATGGCCGCTTGCCGATTGGGAAGGCAAAGCCGGGTGTCAGCTTGCATATTTTGGACGGCGAGATTATCATCAGTGGGAATTCGGTCGCGACAGGTTATTTTGAAAATCCTGAGAAAACGGCCGCCGCGTTCTTCATGCTTGCTGGTATGCCAGCTTATCACACGGGCGATGCAGGATTTATTGATGAAAAAGGCCAGCTGAATTATCAAGGACGTTTGGATTTCCAAGTGAAGTTCAACGGCTACCGCATTGAGCTGCAAGACATTGAGGCACATTTGATTGCTTTATCTTCTGTTAATCAGGCCATTGTTCTGGCAAAGGAAAATGACCAGCACAAAGTCACCGCGCTTATCGCCGTTCTGGTGGCTGATAAGCCGTCAGCGCTGACAGAGCGTGAATTTAGCAAAATGCTGAAAGGCGAACTCGCTAAAACGCTGATGGACTACATGATGCCAACGAAGTTTGTCTATCGTTCAGAGCTTCCGCTCAACCAAAACGGCAAAATTGATCGCAAGCGCTTAGAGGCTGAAATTCTATGATGCAGCCCTACTCGACACCCTTTTATTTTGTAATTTTAGGAACTCTTTTCCTGCCCTTAATCATCGCCCAACTCACTGGACGAAAGTGGATGGTCTATCAAGTGATTCTCACGCTCGGCCTGCTTTGGATGACCTTTGGCGGCGAGCTTCAACAGCTGATTGCGCTTGTGAGTTTTGGGCTGATAGAAACTCTACTCGTCAAAGGCTATCTCGCGTATCGCAAGCGGGCGAATAAGAGCTGGATTTTCTACAGCGCAGTAATTCTTGCAATTGCTCAGCTTTTTATCGTCAAAGTCTGGCCAGTCATTGATCCAGCGCATCCTTT
>JAIRUZ010000054.1 GCA_031254115.1 Streptococcaceae bacterium | reverse complement strand
GGACTTGACCTGCTCGCGCAGCTTTTCATCAATCAGGAGTTGCCCAATCATCAGCTTTAATACCTGAAAATTTTCATGAATGAAAGTCAGGCGATCTCGGACAATCACGGCAATCAAGGCCTCATAGCTCTCAGGAAGCTTGCCAAGTGCCTCTGCGACGAACTCCTCTTTGACTGAGCGAATCGTCCCAAAGAGTGGTGTCAGCACTGCCATTAGTAGCGCTTCTTTATTCGGAAATTTCTTGTAAACCAGACCCGTCGAGACACCTGCCCGTTCCGCAATTTGCTGTGTCGATGTCGCCTCAAATCCTTGTGCTGAAAATAAGTCCAGCGAAGCTTGCAGAATCTGCTTCTGCTTGTCTGTCAGCTCTGCCAGCTGTGCTATTTGTTGCTGATAAAGAGAATTTAAAGTTTGTTCAGTCATTATGATAGAACCTGTACTTTCTAAGCCAGTTTTCAAAGTGAGGAATCAGCCAAAAATGAAGGAAAATCATGTTTGCGACCAGAATCAAAAACGAAAGAAATTCCCAGAAAATCAGCCTAGATTGCCGATATTGAAATTTTTTGAAGAACAAGGAAATCAGATAGATACACAGAGGAAAAAAGAGAAAGCTCGTCAAGCTTGCCACGACATAGCGTCCGATTAAGACAAGAGCCGTGAGCACATGATAGGCCAGATGCAGCGTGAAGACGAGCATGGCACCAAACCAAGGACCTTGCCAGTCTGGGCTCAGCATTGCCCCAACCGTAATCAGGCTCAGCAAGAAAAATTCTTCAGCGATGGCCAGCGCGAAGCTAGAAGTGCTGAATTTCTTGAAATGACTGACCATTCTCCGTCCAAGCCTTGGAAATCTCTGAATCAGATAACTTTCATTGCGGACAGCCCAGGATTTCATCATCACGATTTCTTCAAAGTCGTGAAGCATAAAGAGAATAGGCAGGCTCACTAAGATTAATGATTTCTCAAACATTTTAGCTCCTTTCCAGAGAGTGAACGTTCACTCTCTACAACAGAGATTATAAAATAAAATCCTTACAAATGCAAGGATTTATCATTTTATTTTCAAAGTGAACGCCTGAAAGGCACCATGTCATTCGCGCTAAATTGCTGGGTATGGTATAATAGCGCTATGAAAAAGATATTTATTACGGCGGCGATGGCGCTCGCGCTCGTCAGTCTGGGGGCTTGCGGCAAGAAAAAGAGTACGGACAGCTTTATGTCAAACAACGCGTCATCAGCTGCGGCGTCGGTGAAAGAAACGACGGTCGATCAGTTGCAGAAACTCATTTCGCAGAATCAGGTGCGTAAAAATGAGGTTTATCAGCTGACAGCAACGCTCACAGGCGCGAACCAATGGAAATTGAACGCTGACGGAAAAAATTACAAAATTTTTCTTAAAACGGCGACTGCCAATAATCCGCTCAGCGTGATTGCGCCAGCTGACAGCATTGATGCGTGGACTGACAACACTCAAGTCAGCCTGACGATTAAAATTGACGTCAAGTCAAATGCGATTGTGCCAACGGTCACGACAAGTAGCATTGTCAGCGGTGCAACAACGCTCAAAGACAAGCAAAAAGCCTGGACAAAGCAGCTTCTTGACGCGATTAACAAAACAGATGACACGCTGAACACGAAAAATAACCAGCAGCTGATGACAGGAGCGCAGCAATCTGGCGCTTACAACGAATTTACCGTTACGCTAAACGACGGTTTCAAGCAGCTCGATAATGACAAGCTCAAAACGTCGCTAAAAAATATTAATTCAAGTCTGATTAGCGCGACAAGCAGCGTTGGCATTGCGCCGAAGATTCATTACGTGATCGCGGGCGAAGAGCTTGCGATTAATCAAGCGCCTGACAGTCCGGCGAGTCTCACTTTTGAAGGCAGCTTGAAATAATCCTTGCCCATCTAAAACGGCTTTATGCCGTTTTTTTGATTGCCTTAAACGCTTTTTGAACGGCGGGAATCAGCACGGCAGTTGAGCCAATCCAAGCAATCCCTTCGCTGGCAAAGACGATGAAAATATTGTTAAGCAGAACGCCCGTAATCGCGCAAATCGAGCGGAAAACGAGTTCCATCGTGCCCGCTAAGGTTGGCGCGCGCATTTGCCCCAAGCCTTGCAAAGTATAGCGCGTGACAAATAAGACGCCCAACAGCCAGTAAACGCTGCCATTTGCGAGATAATAAAGAAAACTCATATTGAAAATCGCAGGGTCGCTTTGCGCATTCATGAAAAGGCCAGTAAAGCTGCGATTGAAAATAAGCAAGAAAACGGCGAAAACAACGCTGTAACTTACAGCGATTACCAGCACTTGCTTGATGCCGCGGGCAATGCGAGAAACGGCGTTTGCACCAAGATTTTGCGCAGCAAAGGTCGCCATGGCGATGCCAAGTGAACCCGTGACTGAACCCGCGAATCCGTCGTATTTCTGACCAATGGAAAAGCCGATGACCGCAAGCGTGCCCATTTTATTGATTGCGACTTGCTGGATAATGCTGCCAAGGCCGATGACGCTGCTCTGAAAACCCACAGGTAAGCCCATTCTGAGGTGCTCCATAAGTTCTTGACGCGTAAATTTCACCCAATGAAAGCCAAAATAGGGCTGACGATGCTTGACATAAATCAAGAGAAAAAGTACGGAAAAACCTTGCGAGCCAATCGTCGCTAGACCCGCTCCGAGAACGCCCCAGCCAAGCACAATCACAAAAAATGCTGACAGAGCGGCGTTGAGCGCATTTGCCAAAATCAGTGCAACAAGAGAAATCCGAGAATTTCCGAGCGCCTGAATGCTTGCCGCGAGATAATTGTAGAGATTTGAGAAAATCATGCTTGAGAAAAGCGTGGACATGAAAATCTGGCTCATGTCAAAAATTGCCGCAGGTGTCTGCATCGCGTGCAAAATTGGGCGCGTCAGCAAAAGTCCCGCAGCTGACAGAAAAAGTGACAGCCCAATGGTGAAATAAAAGCCAATCGAAAAACTTTTTCGGACATTGTCAAAATCTTTTGCCCCAAAATACTTCGAGGTCAAAAGCGACATGCCGACCGTCACGCCTTGCCCCGCATTGATAATCAGCCCCGAAATCACCCACGTTGCACCAATTGCGCCGACCGCGAGCGAGCCCACGTGCTTTCCCACAATCAGCGAATCCACGAGCGTGTAAAGCATCTGAAAAAGATTGCCCAGCAAAAGCGGCAGGGCGAATCCAAGAATGCCTTTTAAAATCGGGCCTTTGGTAAGGTCTTTCATGCACGCCGCCCTTCTTTCAAACGATAGAGCCATTATACCATTTCGAGTATCAAAAAGACAAAGCTGCATGCGCTTTGTCTTGTGTCTTAAGCCTCAAGGTAAAAGTGAGAAATAAGAGATAATCCCATTCCAGATAAAATGCATTGCGGCTGTGGTTTCAACTTTTCGTGTCTTGTAGTAAATGCCTGATAAAATAAAGCCCATGCCAAGATAAATACCCCAAACGCGCCAATCGAGAAATGAACCATTCATCATATGAATGGAAGCAAAACTAATCGCCGAGGCAAAAAATGCAATTTTCGGATGTTTCGGCGAAATCAGCTCATAAATCCCTGTACGGAAAATAGTTTCCTCCATCACAGGTGCGCCAAACGCCAAATGAAGCCACATCAGCCAACCTGGAACCAGTTTGGAAAGAGCGTCAATACCCGTTTGATTATCGCCATTTGGAACATGAATATGAAAAAGTGAGAGAAGACCAGGATAGGCATAGATATAGGCAATCAATAAGACAACGCCAATCAGAATCGCCCATTTGGTCGTCCAGAGATTTTTCAAGCGCCACTCGGCAATGCCACGTTTTTTCCCCCAATAAATAAAATACGCAAGCGTCGCCGCAAAGAAAATCATGTCAAGCACCGTTTGCCAGACTTGCATTTTATCGTTGCCAACAAAATTGCCAAATAAATTCCCCGTCGTCTGATCAAGCCCATATAGACCCAACAAAGCAAGGAAGCTCCACAATTTTTCATTCAGCCTAAAATCCCGCGCCTCTGTTTTATTCGCTCGAATAAAGGCAATAACGGCAAAACCAAGACCACCAAAAAGCGGCAAAAAGAGAAGCATGAGATAACGCGCGCGGTAATGAAAAAACAAAAGGGTGAAGAGATAGAGGCCTAAGCTGATGACGCCAAAAAGTAGCATCAACACGTAGAGCAAAGCGTAAACTTTGTTTGGCGCAACTGACGGATTCTCAGGCGGCAAAAATCTGCCAAGGAAATACAAGAAAGTGCTTGCAAGCCCAAAGGCAAAATAGATCCCGAATAAAATTCGGCGCGAAATGACATTTTTCATAGATTCCTCCTAATATTTTTGTTAAAGTAGATAAAAGATAAGTTTTCAGCTTATTCTTTTTCCCATGTGAATATTTCTTCAATCGGCTTTTCAAAGAGCTCCGAGAACTTGAAAGCGATCTTAAGCGAGGGATTGTAACGATACCCTTCGATAGCAATAATCTCTTGTCTGGAGACTTGCAGCTCATTTGCGAGCTCTTCTTGCGTCCAGTTTCGCTCGGCGCGCAACACTTTTATTTTATTTTTAATCACTCACGCGCACCATGTCTCTTTCTTTGGCTGCACCCGTCAAGGCAAGAATGACAAAGATTGGGCCGCCAATGACAGGAAGCAACAGCCAGCAAAGATGGCGACGCCTGTAATTGAAGAAAATAATCAGGAAAATATAAAGTGCAATGCTTGAATAGAGAAGAATATTCAGGGCTAGTAGTGTATTTTCCAGAGCATTCGCTCTATTGAGCATGATTGTAAGAGACACATAAACGATATTGGCCACGAGCCCATAGCTCAGAGTTGCAATCGTGAGTCCTTTTCTGAAAGCCTTGTTATGCGCGAGTTTTGGCAGCTGGACAGCCACTTTTTCAAGTGCTTGTCCGCGTAGTCGCGTGGTAAAGTTCTTCATTTGCTGCGTGTCCGCGTAGAGAATGATAAACGCTAGACCCAAATAAATAATATAAGTCTGAACAACTGCAAGCAGCGAGGTTTCCGACGAACTGCTTGTTCCCGAGACCGAAATAGCCATCAAATCCTGCATGGCGTGCATCAAAATCGGATAGATAAGATTGTTTGTTTTAATGTAAACAACCGCGAGCAAAGCGCCCATTGGCATGGCGTAGCCGACTTGTATGATGGTATTGAGCAGAGGCTGATGGAAAATATTGATGGCGTGCAAAAGGCCAAAGAGGAAGGATGAGACGATGACAGAAAATAGGAGCGACTTGCCTTTTGAAATGAGCGTCCCCAAAATAAGCCCGCGAAAGAGAAATTCCTCGGCAACACCGATAGCAAGCGCGCCGACAATCAGCAGCAAGAAGCTGCCGAAGTTTTTGTGATTTATCAGAGTAAAAATGAGGGCAACGAGGAAAGCAATCAGCGTGTAAGACGAGACCAAAAGGCCTTTAAAAAATGGGTATTTTTCAAATAAAATTTTCTGCTTGAAGAAGAAATGATTGACCAAAAGCAAAATGAGAATAATTGGAATTTCTCCAAGAAGTATTGAAACGGGCTCGCTGTAGCTTCCGAGCGTTTTTACCCAAGCAATTGTTCCGAGCAAGCGGTAAAGGGTCGAATGACTCAGAAGATAGACGACTTCAATCAGCAGCATGGCGCCGATTTTTAACGAAATTGATTTTTTCATAGACTGCTCCTTTTGATTTTTCGATGTGATGTTTTAGTTACATTTTGATTATATCTCTTTACATTTCGTTTGTCAATAAAAAATTTGATATTATCTAATATTTTTCAAGCTATCAATTTCATCAGCTGTCAGCGCGCGGTAATGACCGGGTGCGAGCGTTTCGTCAAGCTGCAAGCTGCCCATGCGCAGGCGTTTGAGAGAAGTCACTTCCATGCCGACGGCTTTGAACATGCGCTTGACCTGATGATAAACGCCACGGTGAATGACGAGGCGAATCTCGGAAGTTTCTGCGTCTTCGTCAGCGCTGACAAGCGTGAGCGCACCCGTAAACGGATTACCTTTCTCGCCGTGAAGCGTCACGCCATCGTGAAATTGCGTCCGCGTTTTCTGCGTTACACGGCCGCTTATGCGCGCAAAATATTCTTTTTCAACGTGCTTATGCGGCGAGAGGACCGCGTGCGCGAGATCGCCGTCATTTGTCAAAAGCAACAAGCCTTCGGTATCTTTGTCAAGGCGACCCGCAGGAAAAATATCCGCGCGAAAATCCGCGGCTGACAGGAGTTCAAGCACGGTTTTATGCACGTTGTCTTTGGTCACACTGACCGTGCCCGCGGGCTTATTCATCATATAATAAAAAAGCGTCTGGTGCTGCACCAAAACGCCGTCAAACGCGACAGCATCTGCATTTACGTCCACCTGAAAATTGCTCGTGAGAACGCGCGCGTCATTCACCGTCACGCGTTTTTGTTTAATCAGCGTTTTCACCTCTGAGCGCGTCCCCAGACCACTTTGTGCCAAATATTTATCAAGCCTCATGTGTCTATTTTACTAAAAATAAGGTAAAATAGAAATATGCTAACACAAGAATTTGATACGATTGCGGCGATTTCAACGCCACTTGGCGAAGGCGCGATCAGCATTGTCAGGCTTTCTGGCACACGAGCGACAGAAATTGCGGCGCACGTTTTTCGTGGAAAGAATCTGGAGAAAGCCAGTAGCCACACGATTTCTTACGGGCATATTTACGACGGCGAAATGCTCGTTGACGAGGTGATGGCAAGTGTAATGCGCGCGCCAAAAACGTTCACGCGCGAGGATATTGTCGAGATTAACACGCACGGCGGGATTGCCGTGACGCAAGAGATTTTGCAGCTTTTGCTGCGCAATGGTGCGCGACTTGCCGAGCCTGGCGAATTTACCAAACGCGCGTTTTTGAATGGCCGAATGGATCTCGCGCAGGCGGAATCTGTCATGGATTTGATTCGTGCAAAGACTGACAAAGCCGCGCATATCGCGCTCAGACAACTCGACGGCAGTCTGTCAGCGCTGATAAACGGGATTCGCCAGGAAATTCTCGAAACGCTCGCGCAAGTCGAGGTCAATATTGATTATCCAGAATATGACGATGTGGAAACGCTGACGGCGCAGATGCTGCGTAAGAAAACGGCTGAATTTAAGCATTTGCTTGAAAATTTGCTCGCAACTGCAAAACGCGGAAAAATTTTGCGCGAGGGGCTGAAAACTGCGATTATTGGGCGACCAAATGTCGGAAAATCGAGTTTGCTCAATCAGCTGCTGCGCGAAGACAAGGCGATTGTCACGGACATCGCGGGCACGACGCGCGACGCGATTACTGAGTTCGCAAATATTGGCGGCGTGCCGCTCGAGCTGATTGACACCGCGGGCATTCGCGAAACTGACGATGTCGTTGAATCGATTGGCGTTGCGCGCTCGCGAAAAGCGCTTGCCGAGGCGGATTTGGTGCTGCTGGTTTTGGACGCGTCGCAGCCATTAACCGCGCAGGATCACGAGCTTTTGGAGCTGTCAGCCACGACGAATCGAATCCTTTTGCTCAATAAAACAGATTTGCCACATCAAGAAGTTGCGCTACCTGACGCGATTCCCATTTCAGCACTGACAGCCGAAAATCTAGGCGCTGTTGAAGCGAAAATCAACGACATCTTTTTTGCGGGCGAAATCGAAGAAAAAGACGCGACGCTTTTGTCAAATGCGCGCCACATTGCGCTCGTCGAGCACGCTCTGTCAGCGCTGACAGAGGCAAATGCGAGTCTGTCAGCTGGGCTGCCCGTTGACCTCGTGCAAGTTGACGTCACGCGCGCCTGGCAAACGCTCGGCGAAATCGTTGGCGATAACGCGCCCGACGCGCTCATCACGCAGTTATTCAGTCAATTTTGTCTCGGAAAATAAAAACTTCTTGGCCAACTCAAAAAGTTTTTTTATTGAATCTGTTTCATAACCCCGCTTTGCCCCTAAAGGGGAAAGCGACCTGTAAGCTGCTAAAGCAGCAACAGTCTGCTTTTCGTATAACCGAGTAGGAAAGCAACCTCTAAGCGCTGAAGCGCAAGAGTCTGCTTCCCACGCTTTGGCGCTCGGCGCATACGCCGAGTAAATAAACGCAAAGCTGAGTTGCCACTCGACTTGCGGCTTTATCCGCTTAGCGAGAGTGGGCAGCGTAGCCGAAGGCGAAGATAGCCTTCAAAAGCAAAACGGGTTATGAAACAAGTTTATCAGTCAAATAAGTCGTCCACGGCGATTTCAGAGAGCAATTCGGGATATTTATCTGGATTTCTAAACGCGGCGACGGCTTCTTCGCGCGCGACTTCGAGGATATTGTAGTCGTTGACCAGATCAGCAACAAGAAATTCGGGAATACCTGACTGACGCACGCCAAAAATTTCGCCTGAGCCGCGCATTTTGAGATCCGCTTCGGCAAGCGTGAAGCCATTTTGCGTGTCACACATGAGTTTCATGCGCTCTTTTCCCGTCTCGGTTTTCGGATTTGCAACGAGAATACAATACGACTTTTTGCTGCCGCGCCCGACACGACCACGGAGCTGATGCAGCTGACTGAGGCCGAAACGATCCGCGTCCATAATGACCATCACGGTCGCATTTGGCACATCTACACCGACTTCAATAACCGTTGTCGAAACCAAAACGTCCAATTTTTGCGCCTTAAAAGCTATCATTATCGCGTCTTTTTCATCATTTTTCATGCGCCCGTGAAGCAGCCCAATGCGCGCGCGCACGCCAAAATGTTCACTCAGTTCGGCATAGAGCGCCTCCGCATTTTTCAAATCAAGCGCCTCTGATTCTTCGATGAGCGGGCTGACAAAATAACTCTGCGTGCCGGCTGACAGCTCGCCGTCAAGCCATTCAAGGACTGACGGCAATTGCTCGTGCCTGATCCAGCGCGTTGTGATTGGCTGACGCCCTTTGGGCAACTCGTCAATAATAGAGACGTCCATATCGCCAAACGCAGTGATAGCAAGCGTTCGCGGAATCGGCGTCGCCGTCATCATCAGCACGTCTGGATTTTGCCCTTTTTCGCGAAGAATTTTGCGCTGATTGACCCCAAAACGGTGCTGCTCATCGGTGATAACAAGCCCGAGATTGTAAAAGTCAACGCCTTCTTGAATCAACGCGTGCGTGCCAACCACCATGCGCAAATGCCCCGACGCAAGATCTGCGAGAATTTCCCGACGTTCTGCGGCTTTGAGCCCGCTGACAAGCAGCCCGATATGAAGCTCTGGAAAAATTTCCGGCAAATTTTTGAAATGCTGGCGCGCGAGAATCTCCGTTGGCACCATCAGCGCCGCCTGAAAATTCGCAAGGCAGGCCGCATACATCGCAAGCTCCGCAACGACCGTCTTTCCTGAGCCCACGTCGCCTTGAAGCAGGCGATTCATGTGGTAGGGCGCGCGCATATCTGACAGGATTTCGCTCACTGCCCGCGCTTGCGCCTCTGTCAGCGCAAACGGCAATTCCGCGATTTTCTTGTCCATGTCAGCATCCGAAAATACATGTGTCAGCCCGACACGTCCTGATTTTTCTTTGTTTTTGAGCGCTTGCAATTTCAGCTGAAACAAGAAAAGCTCTTCAAATTTGACGCGCCTAAGCGCCTGTTTGTGCGCGGCCATGTCAGTCGGAAAATGCATATTTTTCACAGCCTCTTGACGCGCCATCAGCCGATATTTTTCGATTAATTCCGCCGGCAAATTTTCTGTCAGCTGCCCCAAAACCTGCTCGTCAAACGCCGTCTGAATATATTTAACCAAGCTCGCCTGCTTAAGCCCTTCTTTCACATGATAAACCGGCATAAAATCATTGTCAGCCGCCGCAGAAGCCATCGCGATAAGCTTAATCCCAGAAATCTGCTGGCGCTTCGCGTCCCACACACCATAAACCAGCGCATTTTGCCCGACCTCAATCTGCTTTTGCAAATACGGCTGATTGAAAAATGATACGCCAATCACGCGCTCATCTTGCTTGATTTTAAACGTCAAACGCGACTTACGCGCCCCAAAATAACCCAAATTGGGCGGCGTCACAATCGCCCCACCAATCGTCGCTTTCTCGCCGTCAAGCAATTCGGCCACATCGCGCGCCTTGAAATCCTCATACCGAAACGGAAAATACAACAACAAATCCTGCAGCGTAAAAATCCCCAAACCATTCAGCACCGCCGCCGATTTCGGCCCCACACCCCTCAAAAATTGAATCGAATCCAGTAATTTCATTAACATTATTATAGCAAAAAGTCAAAAAGGCTGGGCTATTGCGTTCAGCCTTGCTTTATCTATTTTCTATTAGAATGTGTTTGATCAGATTTTTGCAATAGGAATATTCGAGCCCTGAATAGAGGACATTACCCGTTTTCTAAATCGTATTTTTTATCAATAGAGCTGTTGCCAAAAGAGTGAATAAGCTTATAAAACTTATTGACAAGATTTCCAAATACGAAAATTTTTCTGAAGTTTTATCAACTTTTTTCCAATAGAGATACGCAAGAGCTGCTCCAATTAGATTGACAGCTAAAAGTTGCTGAATCACTGCAAAGAAAGAAAAAGCTTTCAAGTTTGACTTTTCTACATGATTCGAAGTCATCTGGTACAATAGGTAAGCCATTATAGCTGTTAAGCACGCCACGAGCAGACCTACAGATAATGTGGGGATTTTTTTCAAGAGGTCATAAAAATTACCACCACTATTAAGCATGATTAAGCCTACGTATAAAAGAAATCCAATAAGCACTAATAACCAGTAACCTATCAGGAGATTTCGTAAGTGCCATTTATCTTGTAAAAAATTCATTGATTTTAACAGTTCATGAAATCGTCCTTTATTTTGTGGAGAATTCATCTAACTCACACGCCTTCCTAAAAATCGTATCTAAAACTAAATTGAGCCCAACCATTGAAGAAACAGGCAAATCGAAGTCCCCAACCGAAAAAGGTGTCGCATAGTAAAACAACGAATGTGTCGCCATTTTTGAAAATTGATTATCACTTACCTTTGTGATGGTGAGAGTAGAAATGCCACGAAGTTTTAAATTTGCTATGTTTTCCAGTACATCCACAGTTTCACCCGAAAGCGAAACTAAAATTACAAAATCGTCAGGTTGTATATTGGGCAACGTTATATCAAACTCTGTCTTAGCTTTGATGTGCCTTACCCATTTTTTCAAGAAAACCATCTGCTTTGAAAATTCTTTGATTGCAATATTTTGCAAATGTCCAGTTCCATAACAGTAAAGATTATTTGATCGAATAATCTTACTGATGATTTCAGTTAAATCTTCAGATTTGAGCATATTCATTGTTCGTTGAACATCACTAGTT
This sequence comes from Streptococcaceae bacterium, assembly GCA_031254115.1. Lineage (GTDB taxonomy): Bacteria > Bacillota > Bacilli > Lactobacillales > Streptococcaceae > Lactovum. The sequence continues at coordinate 4,681 of JAIRUZ010000054.1, read as the reverse complement.
TGTAAGTCCATGAAATTGTTGTCGTCTCTGTTTTCCTTATCTTTATGTTCTTTCTTTATTTCATACTTTAATTCTGCAAAGCCCTCATAACCAATTTTCCTAATAAAACGAGATATACTCGACTTAGAAGTGAAATTTAGCTTCGCTATCTCATCTATAGTTAAATCCCCAAAGTCACTTAAATGTGAAAGAAACCATAAAGCAATTTGCTCGTCTAATTCTCCAAGTTTATTTATTTTGCGATTAATTGAATTTTCTATTGTCATATCTGCATTATAACAAAACAAGCGAGGTAATCTTCTCGCCTGCTTCTACATTACTTAAGTTCAGGCCAGAAATCTTTATTCGCCTCGATTAAGTCATCCAAAATTTGTTTTGCCACTCGAGCATTTGGAACAGTACGGGAAAGAGTTAAAGCTTGCCATAATTTTTGGTAAGAATGTTCAATCAGAGCATCAACCGCTAACTTTTCTACTGAAACTTGCTGTTCCATCAAACCTTTTTGGAATTGCGGAATCTTTCCCTGTGAAATAGGGCAAGGTCCATTTGAACCAACTAGACAAGGGACCTCTACCATTGCTGTTTCGTCGAAGTTTGATACCGCCCCATCATTTGGGACGATAAGTAACATCTGATCATTCGTATTATAAGCAAGCGCGCGCGCAAGTTCTACAATGTATGTAGCATGTTCATCGAGTTCAAGAACTTCGCCCTCTGAACTTCCACGATCGGTGATACGCTTACACATACCAAAAACTGTCTTTTCACGACCGTCAATAACTTGATTCGCCCGTGTATAATTTGGATCTGTATGTTTTACCATATCATCTGGATACATATAATATTGTAAGTAAGTATTCGGAAGTGTATTTGGATCAATATCATAAACTTCCTTAGATTTTGCAAAAGTATCCATCCAGCTCTGGTCGAGTCCCTGATGATCACGTTCAGCTGGAAGTGTGTAACCTTGTTCAGATACCCATTTTTTTAATTCTGGCATCAAATCCCTGCCCGTATTCCTATCTCTGAGATCTGTCCACCAGCCAAAGTGATTCAAACCAAAATAACTTTCTTGAAGTTCAAGACGAGATTTAAGTCCCAGAACTTCAACCATTCTATCTTTAATCAAGACTGGCATGTCACACATATTGATAATCTTAGAATTAGGGCGAAGACGGCGAGTTGCTTCAGCCACTATTGCTGCAGGATTTGAATAATTCAACATCCAAGCATCTGGAGAATATTTCTCCATATAGTCCAAGATTTCGATAACTCCAGGAATAGAGCGAAGACCGTAAGCGATGCCTCCTGGCCCACAAGTTTCTTGACCTATAACACCATATTTCAATGGAATCTTTTCATCTTTTTCGCGCATAGCATAAAGGCCGACACGAATCTGAGCCATCACAAAGTCAACATCTGTAAAAGCTTCCTTCGGATCTGTCGTTTGAACAAATTCGATTTCTGGAGCACGCTCCTTAATTAAAATTTCACAGGCATCTGCTACTATCTTTTGACGAGAAGCTAAGTTATCATAAAACATTATTTTGCGGATTGGAAACTTGTCAAGATTATCTAGTAGAACCAAAATAATGCCTGGAGTATAAGTTGAACCTCCACCCGCAATTACAAACGAATATTTTTTTTCAGTCATTTTATTTTTCCTTAATTAAAATTTTCTACTTCTTCGGTCATCAATTCTTCAAATGCTTCTCTAACATTTGGAGCATCTAGGCCAACTACAACATGCACCATTTTTTCCGTCGGGCGAATGATTCCCTTTGCTCCTCCGGCCATAAATACAGCATCAGATGCTACTTTAGAAGCGTCAACAACTGTTACACGCAAGCGAGTCGCACAGTTGGTTACCGCAGCAATATTTTCAACTCCGCCAAGCGCTTTTAAATAATTTTCACTTTGACCTTTATAGGGGTCTTCTTTTGCTGCTTTTGAAAATTTGGCTTTCTTTTCCTTGTAATCAGCTTTTGAAAGAAGTTGAATATCATCTCCAGATTTATTCTTTTCACGGCCTGGAGTGGGCAAATTAAATTTCAAAATCATAAATCGGAAGATACCAAAGTAAATAGCTGAGAAGACAAGACCAATAATCCATTGCGTCACTACCATGCTCGCGTGGTGAGGGAACATTGGAATCCAATCAAGAGCGAGTTGCTCGATAATCCCATTGGTCATATTACCAACGACGCCGAAGAAATTCATAAGAGTAGCCATTGAAGCTGCAAGAAAAGCATGAATTGGCCACAATACTGGAGCAGCAAACAAGAAAGTAAATTCTAGCGGCTCCGTGATACCGGCTAACATTGCTGTCAAAGTGGCAGGAATCAAGAGGGCAGCTACCCGTTTCTTATTTTCTTTGAACGCTGTGGAATATAGCGCTAATGAAATACCGAGTGCACCAAAAATCTTTGAATTTCCTTGAAGAGCAAATCGTCCTTCTGGGAAGAGATCTCTGACTGGTTTTGTAGAATCTGCAAATTGAGAAAGATGTTGAGCCCAGTATGCAACCAAACCCTGTGGTACAACTGCGGGACCAAACGAGAAAGGCATATAAATAAAGTGATGGAGTCCTGTTGGAATCAAGAACCTTTCTAAGAAAATAAATACAAAGGTTCCTACAAAACCAGAGCCTTTCATAAATCCTTGAAAAGAACTAATAAACTGTTGAACAGGCGGCCAAGCCCAACAAAGGAAAAACGCAAATGGAATCATTAAGAAGAAACCGATAATAACCACATAAGCGGAACCTTGGAAAACTCCTAACCAATCAGGTAGTTTTTTGTCAAAAAATCTATTGTGTAGATAAGTAACAATGGCAGCTACAACAATAGCCCCTAAAATGCCCGTATCTAAGGTCTTGACAGAAGCAATTAAAGCTAGACCTGTTCCAGCTCCGGGTGTCTGATTAAAGTTTACCCCGAAAGTTTTACCCCAAAAGCCAAGAATCTGACTCATAAATAAGTTTAACGTAACGTATGTGATGAAAGATTCCATCGCTGCACGCGCATGAGCTTTCTTTGCTAAACCAATCGGGAGAGCAATAACAAAAAGAAGATTCATCTGTGTAAATACTGACCACGCTCCATTTTGCACGACCATCCAGAATTGATACCATCCCGTCGTCTCCTTCGCTATATCTCCAACTAGAGCTGGTGTTGTAAAGATGACAGTAATGGCGACCATAATACCAGCAAAACTAAATAGCAAAACTGGTGTAAACATGGCACTACCAAAACGTTGCATCCCTCCCATTATTTTGTCTTTCATAAAAGACCTCCTAAATTTTGTTAAACAATCCATTTGAAATCGCTTACAACATGTAATATAACACACTTTTTATACTTTCTTTCGAAAAAGGACAAGGATTCTGCTTTAGATTTTTAATTCAAGCAATGAAACTTGTTTCACACCAAATCATAAATCGAATGCTTCATAAGGAAAGTATCGCAAAAAGAATTTAAATTCATTTCCCAAAAATCTTTAGAAATTCTTTATAATTAGTTGAGAAATATTTGACTTTCAGCCGTTAAAATAAAGGAAAGAGAGGACGACTTATGGAAAAAGTTTTAGAAATCAAACATCTGTCAAAGAACTTCAAGCGTCAGAGCGCACTCAAAGATATTTCGCTCACGATTCAACAAGGCGAAATTTATGGATTGATTGGGCGAAATGGAGCTGGAAAGACAACGCTACTCAAAACCATCACGCGCCTTATCGCACCGACGAACGGACAAATTGCGCTGTTTGGCTCGACAACACAGAGCGAATGGACACGCGCGCTATCGCGCACAGGCGCCGTGATTGAGACGCCAGCCGCGTATGACAATCTGAGCGCGCAGCAAAATCTGATGTATTATTGTAAGTTGCATGGGATTGTCAATTCAGAGGCAGTCATCAAGGAAACTCTGGAGTTTGTGGACTTGACGAACACGGGTCGTAAAAAATTCAAGCAATTTTCGCTGGGCATGAAGCAAAAGTTGGGCATCGCAATTGCGCTGTTGACACGTCCTGATTTTTTGATTTTGGACGAGCCGATTAATGGTCTGGATCCGATTGCAATCGCCGATTTCAGAAATTTTATCCTGAAACTCAACAAAGAGCGCAATATGACACTTATCATTTCAAGTCATATCCTATCAGAGCTTTATCAGGTGGCGACGCGCTTTGGTTTTATTCACGAAGGCGCGCTTGTTAAGGAACTTTCCAAGGAAGATTTTGATAGTCTGAGTGAGGAGTATATCGTGGTGAAGAGTTCGCAGATTGCCCTTGTCAGTCAGCTTTTGAAGGAAAAACTCGCTTTTCCTTTCAAGGTCGTCTCAGAAGAGCAGATTAATATTTTTGGCCAGGCACATCAGATTTCAGAAATTAATGCCAGCCTTGTTGTGGCCAATATTCCGATTGATGAAATTCATTATCAAAAACAGGATTTGGAGAATTATTTCATCGAGTTGGTTTCACCAGAGAAAGGAGAAACACATGATTAATATGATACGAGCTGATTTTTATAGATTGTTAAGAAGCCGTGGTTTCTGGATTAGCCAGATTCTCTTCGTCACGTTCTTCAGCTTCCTAATTTTCGCAAAATCTGCTGGAAATGCTGGTATCATGCGCCAAGAAGCTGTCAGCATTGATGATAAGCTTGTAAGGACATGGACGGCAGCGA
>JAIRUZ010000030.1 GCA_031254115.1 Streptococcaceae bacterium | reverse complement strand
ATGGCTTTATCAAATTTGACAGCCCGATTTTGGTCGGAAATGCGGCGGAAAACACAACGGATTTATTTGAAACGGATTATTTTGGAAGTCCCGCGTTCATGTCGCAGTCAGGCCAGCTCTATCTCGAGGCGGGTGCCATGGCGTTTGGCCGTGTGTTTGACTTTGGCCCTGTTTTCCGCGCCGAAAAATCAAAAACGCGTCGCCATTTGACTGAATTTTGGATGATGGACGCTGAATATCCGTTTGTGACGCACGAGGAATCGCTTGATTTGCAAGAAGCATACGTCAAGGCACTGATTCAGGGCGTTTTGGACAATGCGAGCGCCGCACTTGAAACGCTTGAACGCGATACCGATGCGCTCAAAAAATATGTGGCGATGCCGTTTAAGCGCGTGTCGTATGATGACGTGATTGATTTGTTGCAAGCGCACGAGGCGGACACAGACACGGATTACGAGCATGTTGAGCACGGTGATGACTTTGGCAGTCCGCATGAAACATGGATTTCAAACTATTATGGCGTGCCGACTTTTGTGATTAATTATCCTGCAAGTTTCAAAGCGTTTTACATGAAACCTGTGCCTGGAAATCCTGAGCGCGTGTTGTGTGCGGATTTGCTTGCGCCAGAAGGTTATGGCGAGATTATCGGCGGCAGCGCGCGTGAGACGGATTATGAGGCGCTTCTTGCGAAAATCAAAGAATGGAAATTGAACGAAGAAGATTATGCGTGGTATTTGGAGCTGCGTAAATTTGGCAGTGTGCCGCACGCGGGTTTTGGTCTTGGGCTCGAGCGCATGGTGACGTTTATGGCGGGCACCGAGCACATTCGCGAAGCGATTCCATTTCCACGCATGCTGCACCGAATCAAACCTTAAAAACAGCGCCATTGTGCGCTTTTATTGAATTATTGAAAGCAAAGGAGATGATGAAAATGAAAATCGGTGTAATTGGCGCCTCGTCAGCGATCGCTCAAAAGGCTTATTTGCCAGTGTATGCGAGCCTTCAGGCGACGCACGAATTTGTGATTTACTCGCGCGAATTGTCAAAAGCAGAAGCGATTCGTGCGCGTTTTGGTTTTTCAGGCGCGGCTGACACTCTGTCAGCGCTGACAGAATGCGACGCGGTAGCTATTCACGCGGCGACGCGCGCACATTTTGAGCTTGCCAAGCGATTTTTGTCGGCCGGCATTCCCGTTTTCATGGATAAGCCGATTTCAGAAAATTTGGCCGAAGCCGAAGAATTGCTCGCGATCGCCAAAAAAAATCAGCTGCTTTTTATGGTCGGCTTCAATCGCCGTTTTGCGCCGCAAGTTGACAAACTTAAAGCGATTTCTGACAAGAATTTTATTCAGACGACAAAAAATCTGATTGATGGTCGCGGTGAGCCGCGTTTTAAGCTGTTTGATGTGTTTGTTCATCCGCTGGATACGCTGATTTATTTGCTGGACGCGCCGATTATCAGCTGGGATGGCAGGCTCAAAACAGACGAAAATGGGCACGTGACGCGTGTGCTTGTGCAGCTTGAAACGGCACACACGACGGGACTTGCGACGATGAATTTGCACGCGGGCGCTTACAGCGAGGAATTTACTGTCAGCTCGCCCACAGGCACGCATCGTGTCTCGGATTTGACGCATTATGAGCATCTTGAAAATTATTCGCGTCAGCTGATAGAGGCAAATGGCTGGCATTCGGCGCCTGAAAATCGGGGCTTTACGCAGATGATTGACGCATTTTTGTCAGCGCTGACAGCGCCAAAAGCGGTCGATTTGCGCCAAGACAATGTGCTTCTCAGCCATCAAATCATCACAGAATTGCTTGAAAAACGATGATTGTCCTTTTTAACAAACCATTTGGCGTGCTGCCAAAATTTACAGATGGTGAAAATCGCGCGACGCTGGCAGATTTTATACCGATTCCAGATATTTATGCCGCGGGGCGGCTGGACAAAGACAGCGAGGGCTTGCTACTATTGACAGATGACGGCCGCCTGCAACACCGTCTGACAGCACCTCAAACGCACGTCTGGAAAACGTATGTTGTGCAAGTCGAGGGCGCGCTCACGCTGGAGCAGCTGACAGAACTTGAAAAGGGCGTCTTGCTCAAAGACGGGCTGACAAAACCTGCCAAGGCGCGCAAAATTTCAGAGCCAGACTGGCTTTGGCCGCGTAATCCGCCGATTCGCGCGCGTCGTGAAATTCCAACTTCTTGGCTGGAATTAACGATTCGTGAAGGGAAAAATCGGCAAGTGCGCCGCATGACAGCGGCTGTCGGCTTTCCGACGCTACGGCTCATTCGCACTCAAATCGGAAATTACAGCCTTAAAAATCTAAAGCTTGGAGAATATAAAACGTTATGAGACCCACAAAAGATGAGTATTTAAAGGAAATCGTATCAGTTGTTGCCAAGCGCTCAACCTGCACACACGCGCAAGTGGGCGCGCTTCTCGTCACGCATGACGGACAAATTTTAGCGACGGGATACAACGGCTCGGTTGCTGGCATGCCGCATTGTACCGATGTCGGCTGCTTGGAGGACAAAGATGGGCATTGCATCGCGACTGTTCATGCGGAGCAAAATGCGATTGCACAAGCGGCAAAACACGGCGTTTCGCCCGAAGGTGCCGTGCTTTATACGACCTTATTTCCTTGTATTGCGTGTCTGAAACTCGTGATTGCTGCGGGCGTGCGCGAGATTCGTTACATTGACGAATACCACGCCAAAGAGCCGTACGAAGAAGAGCTGATCGAGACACTCGGAATCAAAGTCGCAAAAATTTGAGAAATATCTGAGAATCTTGCGGTGCCGTATTTTTTATGATATAATACACAGGTATGGAAAAAACACTTTACAATGCGCTGCTTGTGGCGTTGCTTGTCCTTTCAGTCATCATTGTCCTTGCGATTTTGCTGCAGCCTTCACGGCAAGACGGCTCAGCAGGGTTGTTCTCAGGCGGCGGCAGCGACGATTTGTTTGAGCGGCACAAAGCGCGCGGTTTCGAGGCCGTTATGCAACGCTTCACAGCTATTCTCATCACGTTGTGGCTGGCAGTCGGCTTTGTACTCGTCGTTTTATCAACAAAATAAGAAATGAGGAAGGCGCCCAGGCGCCTATTTTTATTCAATGAAAGAAAAAATAATTGCTTTTTTAAAGAAAAATCGAAAACCGTTGGCGCCTGATGTGCTTGCCAGACGGCTTGACATGGCAAAACCCGCAGATTACAAGAAAATGTACCAAGCGCTCATGGAGCTTGAACGCGAAAATCAGGTGCTTTTTTTGAAGTCAGGCGATGTAAAATTTAAAGCACCGCGTCCGCGCGCCTGCGGCAAATTTCGGGCAAATTCGCGCGGTTTTGGTTTTGTGGCGATTGATGCGGACGAGCCAGACATGTTTATTCCTGTCGGGAAAACGCGCTGGGCGCTTGACGGCGACACGGTCGAGGTCGAAATCGTGCGCAACGGCAACGCGATTACGGGAAGCTCTGCCGAGGGTGCTGTTAAGCACATTCGCGAACGCGGGACGACCGCTCTTGTCGGAACATTCACAAAGACGGACGACGCGGGTTTTATTGGCACGATTGCCTCGCGCAATCGCAAATTAACAGCGCCGATTTTGGTGGAAAATAAAGGACTTTTGCCTGAAAACGGTGATTTAGTGCGGCTTTCTGTCACGGGTTATCCTCAGAAAAAAGAAGGTTTTATCACAGGTTTTGTCACAGAAATTGTCGGCCACGAAGGCGAGACGGGCATTGACGTGCTCGAAATTCTTGCGTCAATGGACATTACGAGCGACTTTCCAGAGGAAGTGCGTGCTCAAGTGACAGGGATTTCAGAAGAAATTTCACTGTCAGAGCTGACAGGACGTGAGGATTTCAGGCGAGAGATTACGTACACGATTGACGGCGCTGACAGCAAGGATTTGGACGACGCGATTCATGTCAAACGTCTGCCAAATGGGAATTTTGAGCTGGGCGTGCATATCGCAGATGTCAGCCATTATGTGACCGAAGGCTCGGCGCTTGATGTTGAAGCGCTCAATCGCGCGACCTCTGTTTACGTCACAGACCGCGTTGTGCCGATGCTTCCCGTCGCGCTCTCAAACGGCATTTGCTCGCTCAATGAAGGCGTCGATCGCCTGACACAATCGTGTCTCATGGAAATTGATGGAAACGGCGTGGTTGTCAGCTATCGCATCGTGGCGTCTGTCATCAAGACAACTTACCGTATGACTTACGACGCCGTGAATCTGATGCTTGCGGGCGACGCAGACACGCGCGCGAAATTTGAAAAAATTGCAGCGTCAATTGAAAACGCTCGTAAATTGCATGAAATCCTTGAAACAATGCGCACACGGCGCGGCGCGCTCGAATTTGAGACAACGGAGTCCAAAATTATTGTGGACGCTGCTGGCGTGCCGCAAAAAATCGTGAAACGCACGCGTGGCCTGGCTGAACGAATGATTGAATCATTCATGCTTGCGGCAAATGAAACGGTCGCGAGTGACTTTGAAACAAAGCACGAACCCGCGATTTACCGCATTCACGAGCATCCAAAAGACGAGAAACTCCGCGCGTTTATTGACTTTGCGGCCGCGAGCGGTTTTCAATTTCAAGGCAATGTTTCAAAAGTCAAATCAAGTGATTTGCAGGCCTTTACGCAACGAATCAAAGGCACGCCGCACGAAGCGGTACTTTCGATGATGCTTTTGCGCAGCATGCAGCAGGCGCGTTATAGCGAGGACAATGTCGGGCATTTCGGGCTCGGCGCGGAAAATTACACGCATTTTACGTCGCCCATCAGACGTTACCCCGATCTTTTGGTGCACCGGTTGCTGCGCGCATACCGCCAGCCCTCAGAAGAAGTGGCGGCACATTTTGCGGCGGTTATTCCAGAAATTGCGACACAATCCTCGTCGCGTGAGCGCCGTGCCATTGACGCCGAGCGCGAGGTCACGAAAATCAAATCGGCCGAATATATGGCAGCCTTTGTTGATGAAACGTTTGATGGCGTGATTTCAGGCGTGACAAGCTTCGGCGCGTTTGTTGCGCTTGAAAATACGGTCGAAGGCCTGATTGCCACACGCGTCATGAAAGAATTTTTCAACTTCAATGATCGCTCGCTCACCCTTCAAGGCGAAAAATCAGGCTTAACGTTTAGAATTGGCGCGCCGGTGCGCGTGAAGCTTATCTCAGCTGACAAAACGACCGGCCAAATTGACTTTGAATGGATAAAATCAGAGCTTGATGTCTTTGAGAAGCCGCAAGCTGCTGAAAAGGACAAGAAAAAACATGTGCGAAGTTCTGTCAGCGCTGACAAAGCGGGTCATAGCGACAAAAAGAAAAAGGACGAGCGTCCATTTTACAAGAAAGGCAAGGAAGCGTATGGCAAAGGCAAAGCAAGGCGCCATTAAAGGCTCGTTTGATGCGCCGATTGCGACGAACAAAAAGGCAACGCACGATTATACGATTACGGAGACGTTTGAATGTGGCTTGGTGCTGACGGGCACGGAAATTAAGTCCATTCGGCGTAGTCATATTCAGCTGCGTGACGGCTTTGCGCGTGTGAAAAATGGCGAGGTTTGGCTATCAAATGTTGTGATTTCGCATTTTGCTGAAGGCAATTTACAAAATCACGACGAATTGCGCGACCGTAAATTGCTGCTGCACAGAAAACAAATCACGACGATTGAGAAGGCGCTCAGCGACGCAGGTATGACCTTTGTACCGCTCAAAGTGTATTTTAAAAATGGCTTTGCGAAAATTCTCATGGCTCTCGCGCGCGGCAAGCATGATTACGATAAACGCGAAAGCATCAAGCAAAAAGACATCAATCGCGATGTCAAACGGCAATTAAAAAACTACCAAACGCGGTAGTTTTTATTGTTTGCTTAAACTTTTCTTAATTTTAATTTCCTTTTTGAACGATTTTGTTACCAAATTCTAACAAAATTTGGAAAGCTTGGCGTGTTTTGTCTTCGCCAATTATGCTGACCCATTCGTTAAAGCGCTCGGTGACAGCTTTGTCGCCCTTTTTCTCAGCTTTTTTCCCAGCGTCAGTCAAATGAAGCAGCTGACGGCGGCTGTCTTTAACATCGCGCTCTTGCGTGATATAGCCTTTGGCGAGCAGCACCTTAATCTGGCGTGTGATGGCACCTTGCGTGATGCCGCGTTTTTTGGCAATTTCAGAGCTAATCGCGCTGTTGTTCCTTTGGTGAAGGTCACGCATGACGAGATACTGGTCAAAAGTGATGCCGATTTCTTTCGTGGCGCGAGAAGCAAATTGCTCGAAGTCTTTCAGGACATGAAGATAAATATCAATTCCTGATTCTAATAATTCATTAATTTTTTGTTCCATAAAAAGTATTATACCACATTTTTTTTACAAAGTTCACAAAAAGATTTGAATTGTTTAACTATTTTTTGAAAGTTACATTTCGTTTACATAAGATTTACCCGATGTTTACATTTTTGTCGCCTTTTTCATGGTATTATTTTTTTGCGGCATTGCTCGCAAATAATTTCTCATGGAGAATAGAAAATTGAAAACAAAAAAAGTCTTATTTGGTTTGATGGCAGCGTCAGCGGCGCTTTTGGTGCTTGCTGCGTGCGGAAATTCGGGCTCAAACTCGAGCAGCATGTCTGGAAAAATCATCGCGGGCGGCTCAACTGCGCTTCAACCGCTTGCACAAGTCGCCTCAACAGAATTTATGACGAAAAATCCGAATGTGCAAGTCACGGTGCAAGGCGGCGGATCGGGCGTTGGGCTCACGCAAGTCTCAGCTGGGCAATTTCAAATCGGAAATTCTGACATTTTCGCGGAAGAAAAATCGGGCATTGACGCATCGAAATTGACAGATAACAAAGTTGCTGTCGTTGGCTTTGCCGCCGTTGTCAATAGTAAAAACGCGGTATCAAATCTGACGATGCAGCAGCTGACGGACATTTTCACGGGCAAAATCACGAACTGGAAAGAAGTCGGTGGCAGCGATCTTGCGATTACGGTTGTTGGGCGCACGGCAGGCTCTGGCACGCGTGTGAATTTTGACAAATTTGCGCTCGGCGGCGCGACGGAAAAAACGAGCGCAACGCAAGATGCGTCAGGTGCTGTGGCGACGCTCGTTGCGCAAACGCCAGGCGCTATCAGCTACGTTGCGTTCAGCATTCTTGACACAAATTCAGGCATCAAGGCCGTTTCGCTTGGCGGCGTAAAGCCAACGAACGAAAACGTGACAACGAATGCCTATAAAGTCTGGAGTTACGAGCACATGTATCTGCTGACTGGCAAAGCAACCGCGTCTGAAAAAGCGTTTGTGGACGCGGTGAAGACAGACAAAAAAGATCTTGAAAAGCTCGGCTACATCGCGATTTCAGACATGAAAGTTGAGCGCTCAGCTGACGGCACACTCGTTAAAAAATAAAGCGGCAGCTGACGGACAAAATTTTCTGTCAGCGCTGACAAAAAGTATTCAACGAAACGCGCGCGTTTTGGGAGATTCGCTGATTTTGTGATAAAATAAGTGCTATGAAAAGGAAATTTCTCATAGCACTTACTGCGTTTATCGGCCTCACCGTTTTAAGCGCCTGCGGCCCTGGTGGTAAGCAAATCACGGCGGGTGGCTCGACCGCGCTTCAACCGCTTGTTGAGCAAGCCTCGATAGATTATATGAAGGCAAATCCGTCGAAAATCATTATGGTTCAAGGCGGCGGTTCGGGCGTTGGGCTCGCGCAAGTTCAAGCAGGCTCGTTTCAGATTGGCAATTCAGACATTTTTGCAGAAGAAAAAAATGGCATTGATGCCTCGAAACTTGTTGACAATAAAGTTGCGGTCATCGGGATTGCGCCGATTGTCAATAAAAATCTGGGCGTGACATCAATTTCGACGCAGCAGCTGATTGATATTTTCACAGGCAAAATCAAAAATTGGCAAGAAGTCGGCGGACCAAACATTGCGATTACCGTTGTTGGGCGCACGGCGGGCTCCGGCACGCGCGTGAATTTTGATAAATATGGCCTCAACGGCGCGACAGAAAGCAATGGGCCAACGCAAGACGCGTCAGGCTCTGTTGTGCAGCTTGTCGGCCAAACGCCAGGTGCCATCAGTTATGTCGGCTTTTCTTACACGACAAAGCCAGGCGTTAAAGCGCTTGAGCTCGACCATGTCAAGGCCACATACACAAATGTTGCCACGAACACTTGGAAAATATGGGCTTACGAGCACATGTACCTCAATAAATCAAAAAGTAATACCACAGAACAAGCGTTCATTGACTTCGTCAAAGCTGACAAAGCCGGTGATTTGAGCAAACTGGGCTACCTTCCGACGAGCAAAATGAAAGTGGATCGTGACGCCAAAGGAAATGTTAGACTTGTTTCATAACCCGTTTTGCTTTTGAAGACTAACTTAGCTTTGCGTTTATTTACTCGGCGTCTTGCGCCGAGCGCCAAAGCGTGGTTAGGTGAAAAAGCAGGGTTATGAAACAGATTCGTTGAAACGCTGAAATAAAAAGAGAAATATGGAAAATCTATCTATTAAAGAAAAATTACTGCGCGCGAATAAAAATTCACGCCTTGAAAAAGTCGGCAAAACGCTGACTTTCCTGTGTATCGCAATGATTGTTTTCGTTGTCGGACTCATTCTTATTTTCGTTGCACAAAAAGGACTCTCGACTTTTTTTGAGAATCATATCAATCCGTTTAATTTTATTTTCGGAACGAATTGGGCGCCAGGAACTGTCAGCCCTGACGGCAGCCCTGCCGTTGGGTCGTTGCCCATGTTTACGGGCTCTCTGATTGTGACCGTTCTGTCAGCTGTGATTGCGACACCGTTTGCTATCGGTGCAGGCATTTACATGACAGAAATTTCCCCTAAAATTGGCGCAAAAGTCCTCCAGCCAGTCATTGAGCTGCTTGTCGGCATTCCGTCAGTTGTCTATGGTTTCATCGGTCTGACAGTCGTTGTGCCTGTAATTCGCGGCTGGTTTGGCGGCACGGGACTTGGTTTACTTTCAGGCATTTTCGTGCTTTTCGTCATGATTCTCCCAACCGTTACCTCCATGACAATTGATGCACTTAAACGCATTCCTGTGCATTACCGAGAAGCCTCGCTTGGGCTTGGTGCCACGCGCTGGCAAACGATTTGGCGCGTTCTCTTGCGCGCAGCAACGCCTGGCATTTTGACCGCTGTTATCTTTGGCATGGCGCGTGCATTTGGCGAAGCGCTTGCGATTCAAATGGTCGTCGGAAATGCGATTGTCATGCCAACGAGTCTGACAGCGCCTGCGTCCACGCTTACAAGTATCTTGACATCTGGCATCCCAAACGCAACTCCAGGTCTTCAGACCAATGCGCTCTGGTCACTCGCGCTGCTCTTACTTCTCATGAGCCTTGTCTTTAACCTCATTATGCGCGCCATCGCAAAACGCAGCCGCTTTTAGAAAGGAATCGAGTGCATGCTGACGCTGAAAATTTAAAATTTCCAGTTTTGCAGCTGCTCTCCCCATTTATTTATGAATGCAAAACGTATAGACAAACTTGCAACAGGCGTCCTCTATGTGCTTTCGGGTATTATTGTTCTCATTCTCGCCTTTTTGCTCCTCTATATACTCATTAAAGGCCTGCCGCACGTCAGCTGGAATTTTATTACGACAGCGTCAAATCCGCTCACAGGCGGTGGCATTGCGGTGCAGCTCTTTAACTCGGTTTATTTGCTCGTCGTGACACTGCTGATTAGCTTTCCGCTTTCTCTGGGCGCGGGTATTTATCTCAGCGAATACGCCAATCAGCAGCATTGGCTGACGAATCTCATTCGTACGACCATCGAGGTGCTCTCGTCTCTCCCGTCCATCGTTGTCGGTTTGTTTGGTATGATTCTCTTCGTCCAGCAAATGGGCCTTGGCTTCTCAGTTCTTGCGGGTGCGCTTGCGCTTACCGTCTTTAACTTGCCGCTCATGACGCGCAATGTCGAGGAATCCTTGCGCAGCGTCTCCAATATTCAGCGTGAAGGCGGCCTTGCGCTGGGCTTCTCAACTTGGGAAACGACAACGACTGTCATTTTGCCACAAGCCATTCCAGGCATTATTACGGGCGTGATTCTCAGCTCAGGGCGTGTGTTTGGTGAAGCGGCCGCGCTGATTTATACGGCGGGTCAAACGAATTTGCCGATTGACTGGGCGAATTGGAATCCGATGAGCTTAACTTCGCCACTTAGCTTGTTCCGTCCTGCAGAAACACTAGCCGTGCATATCTGGGCGCTCAATACAGAAGGCACGATTTCTACGGCAACACAAATTTCCGCGGGTGCGGGCGCCGTTCTTGTCATCTTCGTGCTCCTCTTTAACCTTGGTAGCCGATTCCTCGGCAACCGCATTCACCGCAAACTCACAGGAGGTGCAAAATGAAACACCTGATGAAAGGAGACAACTAATGGCAGATTACGATTGGAATGATCGAAAAATCATGACCTTTGACACAAACAATGTCATCTCAACCATCGATTTGCACGTCTACTATGGTGAGAAAGAGGCTATTCACGGCGTGGACATGCAATTTCAAGAAAATCAGATTACCGCGCTGATTGGCCCTTCGGGCTCAGGAAAATCCACTTATTTGCGCAGTTTGAACCGCATGAATGATTTCTCGGACACGGCGCGCGTCACAGGCGAAATTCTCTATGAAGGCGTGAATATCAACTCCAAAGAAGTCAATGTCTATGAAGTCCGCAAACAAATTGGCATGGTTTTTCAACGCCCGAACCCTTTTGCAAAGTCGATTTATGAAAATATTGCCTTTGTTCACCGAAAAAACGGGGTCAAAAGCAAGAAACAACTGGACGAAATTGTTGAAACGTCGCTCAAACAAGCCGCGCTTTGGGATCAAGTCAAAGACGATCTTAACAAATCCGCACTTGCGATTTCAGGAGGACAGGCGCAGCGCTTGTGCATTGCGCGTGCCATTAGCGTAAAGCCCGATATTTTACTGATGGACGAGCCGTGCTCGGCGTTGGACCCGATTTCAACCATGCAAGTTGAGGAAACGATGACGGCGCTCAAAGAAAATTACACGATCATCATCGTCACGCACAATATGCAACAAGCCTCGCGTGTGTCTGATTATGCCGCCTTTTTCTACAGCGGCGATCTCATTGAGTATGATGAAACGGCGAAGATATTTACGAACCCAAGCCTCAAGTCCACTGAAGACTACGTCTCAGGGCATTTCGGATAAGGAGAAGTATGACAGAAGAAATAAAACCAATCCTCTCGATTTCGGAGCTGGCGTTGTATTATGGCGAGAAAAAAGCGCTGAACAATATCACGATGGACATTTATCCAAATGAAATCACGGCGCTCATTGGTCCGTCAGGTTGCGGAAAATCGACTCTTTTGCGCTCTATCAATCGCATGAATGATCTCATTTCAACTGCGACGATTACAGGTTCTATCAGCTACAAGGGCCACAACATTTACAGCCCGAAAGTGGACACCGTTGATTTGCGTAAAGATATTGGCATGGTGTTTCAGCAGCCCAATCCATTCCCATTTTCGATTTATGAAAATGTTGTTTACGGGCTTAGGCTCAAAGGCGAAAAAGACAAAGCGGTGCTTGATGAAGCAGTTGAGACCTCGCTTCGTGCAGGCAATATCTGGGACGAAGTCAAAGACAGCTTGCATAAATCGGCACTCAGCCTCTCTGGCGGACAGCAGCAGCGTGTCTGCATTGCGCGTGTTTTAGCCGTTAAGCCTGAGATTATCTTGCTTGATGAAGCGACTTCTGCTCTTGATCCGATTTCATCAGGTAAGATTGAGGAAGTTATGCTAGAATTAAAGCAAAACTACACGCTTGTTGCCGTGACGCACAATATGCAACAAGCATCGCGTATCAGTGACCGCACGGCGTTTATGCTCTCAGGCGATCTTGTTGAATATAGCAATACAACGGATATTTTCCTCAATCCGCAAGAAAAGCAGACCGAGGAGTACATTGCGGGTAAGTTTGGATAAAAAGAAGGGAAAAATATGTTAAGAACACAATTTGAAGAAGAGTTAAATAAACTCCATAATCAATTTTACAGCATGGGCACAGATGTTTCTGCGCAGTTGAACAAGGCGATTCGGGCGTTTACGACGCGCGATGTTGATCTGGCTGAAGAAGTCATCGAAGGCGATAAGGAAATCAACAAGCAAGAAGTAGAGCTCGAGACGAAATCGTTTGAATTGATTGCGTTGCAACAGCCAGTTTCTGGGGATTTGCGCACGATTATCACTGTGCTAAAAGCCAGCTCGGATCTGGAGCGCATGGGGGATCATGTAGCTTCTATTGCAGGCGATGTCCTGAAAATTGGTGAGGATGCGGAGAGTTTAAATATCGAAGGCGATATTAACACACTCGGCGAAAAAGTCAAGCGAATCGTTGATTCGGCACTCAATGCTTATGTGCAAGAAGACGCTGAGCGCGCCGAGTTAATTGCCAAGATGGATGATGAGATCGATCAGATGGTAACGGAGATTCAAGATAAAGCGCTCAAAGCGATGGAAGAAAATCCTGAGCTTGTGATTCTCGGGAAAGAATATCTCATGACGCTCATGCATCTTGAGCGCGTTGGTGATTTCGCAAAAAATCTATGTGAATGGGTCATTTATCTCAAACACGGCGAATTGGTCGAATTTTAAACGCTTGTACACAGAGCCAGAAATAGCTCAACTTAGTCTAAATCAGAAGAAATTCTGATTTTTTGGTATAATGGAGAAATGAAAGTCTGGAAGAAATCACTGTTGATGCTGCTCGCGTTGATTGTCCTGATTGTAGGAACTGTTGCGGGTTATGCGCTGACGATTCGCGATACGACGGTCGGCGCGCTCAAATCGACCTATATTGACACGGGATCAAATAATGCGGAGATTATCAAGGCGACAAAACCGCTCACGATTTTATTGATGGGCGTTGATACGCGCGGTGGCGCGGACGCGTGGGCGGGCAATTCGGATTCGCAGATTGTCATGACGCTCAACCCGCAAACGGATACGACGACGATGGTGTCAATGGAGCGCGACACGATGGTACACATTTTAGACGGCTCGGGTCAAGATACGGGCACGGTTGAAAAATTAAATGCTGCCTATCCGTTGGGCTATAACTCAGGCGGGCTAACATCAGCTGCCGCGTGGTCTGAAGCGACTATCAGCTTGCAGGCAGGGATAAAAATTGATAATTTTGCTGCAATGAACTTTGACGGAATTGTCAGCTTGGTAAACGCTGTCGGCGGCATTGATATTGATAATACTAGCGGCACGACGCTCTATATTTCTGACACGGAACCGGCGTATACAGCAAAAGTACCACCAGGAAAGCAGCACATCAACGGCGATCAGGCGCTCGTTTACGCACGCGATCGTCATCACATGGCAAATGGCGATTACGGACGTGCCGCGCATCAGCGCGAAGTTCTCACGCAGCTCGTGAAAAAAATGCTGTCACTCAATAATATCAGCCAATACCAATCGTTCTTGCAAAAAGTTTCAAAGGATTTCAAAACGAGCATTCCGCTGACAAGCTCGACTTTACCTTCTTTGCTGGGCTATAGGGACTGTTTTAAAAAAGTCGTTTCCATACAATATGAGGGTGTCGGCGACATGTATCAAGGCGTTTCTTATCAGTTTACGCCGAATGCAGAATACCTTGCGGTTCAAAATGCTATGCGCAAATCGCTTGGTCAAGCAACAAGCGCAACCGTTGATTCCAACTTGATTTCCTACGAAAATCGCTACGGAACGACGCCAAGCTATCTTTTGCCGTCCGCCACGGTCACAGAAAATGGCAAAAAAACAGTTTACGGCGTTGACGAGCAAGGCAGTTTTGTGTCGCTCAACGCGACAAATTCTGCGAATTATGTCTCGACAAATGGCGATTCTGTCAGCGCTGACAGCAGCACATCAAGCTCAAGCGCCTCAACGAGCACGGCTACCGTCACAAGCAGCGTGCCCCAATAAACAAAATAATTTCAGGGCAACCTGAATTTTGGTCCGATAGCTCAGCTGGATAGAGCATTCGCCTTCTAAGCGAACGGTCGTGGGTTCGAATCCCCCTCGGATCATGAAAAATGAAAATCTGCACGAGACTGTGCGGATTTTTTGATTAACGATTTTCAGAAAAGCACCTTATCAAAAAAGATAACAGTAGCCATTTTCCGTGGGGAACGTGTTATAATAGGTTTCATGTCACGGTTTAAGGCGACGGTTGCGTATGATGGGACGGGGTTTGCGGGGTTTCAGCGGCAGATGAATGCGCCGCGAACGGTGCAGGGCGAGCTGGAAGCTGTTTTGACGCGGTTTAATGGCGGAGAATTTGTGGGCGTTCATGGCTCAGGGCGCACGGATGCTGGCGTGCATGCGCTCGGGCAGGTGGTGCATTTTGACTTGGATGATGCGCGCGCGGTGGAGCGAATTCGCTTTGCGCTGGATACGCAAACGCCTGACGATATTAGTATTCGCGAGCTTTTGCGTGTGTCAGACGATTTTCACGCGCGTTTTGACAAGCACGAGAAGATTTATGAGTATCGGCTGGAAAATTCGGCAAGTCGTAGTCCGTTTGAGCGTCTGACGGCGGCGTATTTTAGGTATCCGCTGGCGTTGTCAGCGCTGACAGAAGGTTTGTCAGTTCTTGCGGGGACGCACGATTTCAGAGGGTTTATGGCGTCGGGTTCGTCGGTAGAGAACACGATTCGCACGATTTCTGAGGCGACAGTTGAGCACGCAAACGACATTTTTATTTTTCGGTTTCGTGGCAATGGTTTTCTTTACAAGCAGGTGCGCAATATGGTCGGAACGCTGATAAAAATAGGCGCGGGGAAGTTTCCTGTCAGCCGAATTGCGGAGATTTTAGCAACTGGAAATCGCGCGCTTGCAGGACCAACGGCGGCGCCTGAGGGGCTGTATTTGAAAGAAGTAATTTACACAGGCGGAAAATTTTCGCCTGAGGATTATAAAAAGTAGAAAGAGGCAATGATGACTAAAAATGTACTTGCAATCCATGATATTTCGTGTGTGGGGCGGTGCTCGATGACGGTGGCGCTCCCGATTTTGTCGCGTTACGGCGTGGAATGTCGGCTGCTTCCGACGGGGCTTTTATCAACGCATACGGGCGGATTTACGGATTATACTTTTTTGGATTTGACCGATGAAATGCGGAAAATTTTGGCGGCGTGGAAACCGCTGGGTCTTCAATTTGACGGTATTTACAGCGGATATTTGGGTTCGGCTGAGCAAGTAGAGCTGGTGAAAGAAGTGGTGGCTGCGTACGGCGCACCCTTTTATTGCGACCCTGTCATGGCTGACGGCGGCGCGCTTTACCCAGGATTTGACATAACTTTTGTGGAAAAAATGCGCGAACTCGTGCCGCTCGCGGACGTGCTCATGCCGAATGTGACAGAAGCATGCTTTTTGACAGGCATGCCATTTTCTGAGACGGTCGCTCCGCAAACGCTGATAGAAAAATTGCGCGCGATGGGCGCGAAAGCAGTTGTTTTGACAGGTGTTGAGCAGTCGGCTGACAGCATTGGCGCGCTCGCGAGTGATGGCGCGCTTTATCAAACGGCAAAAATTGGTGGAAGTTATCACGGGACGGGAGATATTTTTGGGAGCGTGCTCGTGTCAGCGCTGACAAACGGACAAACGCTTTCTGACGCCATGCGCGCGGCGTGTGATTTTGTGGTGGCCGCCATAAAAGCGACGCCCGCGTCCGCTGACAAAAAATACGGCGTGAATTTCGAGGACGTTTTAGCAGAAAAATGAAAAACCTGTCAGCCGCGCCAGTTTCTGGCGTTTTTTTATTTATGAAAAATGATATAAATAGCACTGCCCGTAACCTGCCAAGCCAGGAACGGTCAGACGCAAGCCGCTATGGCGGACTTCCTAGCTATCTTATTAATAATATAAAATCGAAATATCGTCGATTTTATATTGTGTTATAATATTTTCATGAAAGATAAATCACTTTCCAGAATCGTTTTGATTGCGATTTTTGCAGCTTTGGCGTTCGTTTTGGGTCAATTTACGAAAATTCCGATTCCTGGCGGTTATTTCACATTGCTTGATGCGGGGATTTTCGTGACAGCGATGACGCTTGGAAAAACGTCTGGCGCTGCGGTTGGCGCGGTTGCGGCGCTATTTTTGGATTTGCTCGGATTTCCAGCGTATGCCCCGTTTTCATTTGTGATTCACGGCGCGCAAGGCTTTTTGGGCAATTTGACGCGCAATAAAATTGTGAATTATGCGCTGTCAGCGGTTGTCATGGTCGGCGGCTATTTCGTCGCGGATATGGTCGTGGTTCACAGTCTGGGCACGGCGATTCCCGATTTGTTTTTCAATGGCGTGCAAACCACGGCGGGCTACGTCATTGCGCTGATCGTCGCGCCGTTACTCAAGAGAACAGGAGTTTTTGATGGATTTGGTACAACTGAAAAATGAAACCGCGGCGCTGATTGCCGACGTGATTGAGAAAACGGGGATTCAAGCGGGGCAGCTGTTTGTGCTGGGTTTGTCGAGCTCCGAGGTCAATGGCGGTGTGATTGGGCACGCGAGCTCCGCGGAAATTGGCGAAATCATTGTCGGCGAAATTTTCCGTCAGCTGACAGAAAAAAAGATTTATTTGGCCGTTCAGGGCTGCGAACATCTCAATCGTGCGCTGCTGCTTGAGCGCACGGCAGCTGACGCATTTGGTTACGACGAAGTGAGCGTCATTCCGCAGCTTCACGCGGGCGGCAGCGGCCAAGTTGCAGCATATCAGCTCTTCAAAGACCCTGTCGAAGTCGAGCATATCACGGCGTTTGCTGGACTTGATATTGGCGACACGTCAATCGGCATGCACGTCAAGCATGTGCAAATTCCCGTTCGGCCAATGATCAAAGAGCTTGGCGGCGCGCATGTCACGGCTCTTACTTCAAGGCCAAAACTCATTGGCGGCGAACGCGCAAAATACAACTAAAAAAATTCCGCGCGGATCAGCCGTTCGGAATTTTTTTATTACTTCGCAGCTAAAATCGCATCCGTATAAATCGGCATTTCTTTTTGGCTCGCAATCGGGCCGCCGAAGAAATAGACCTTGCTGTAATCCATCGTGATGATTTTGCCTTTGAGCGCCTTGAATGCTGGGTTTTCTGACAGCGCCGCGAATTGTGCACTGTCAGCGCTTGCAAAGTCAACGAAGATGTAATCAGCGTCAAAATCTTTGAGACTTTCCGCGTTGACCTGCGCGTAGCCTGCCCCAGCGGACAATTTTTTCATTTGCGCAGATTCTTTGAAGCCGAGCCCGTACGTCAGCGCTTGCCCGCCGCGCGCGAAATTGTCGCCATAGGCATAAATCTTGTCGCCTTGCAGCTCCAAAATCGAAACGGTTTTGTCAGCGGGCGCAATCCCAGCAGCTGCAAGCTTTTTCTGCTCGTCAGCGGCCGTTTTGTTAAAGCTGTCAAGAAATGCTTTTTCCGCGTCTTTGCGATTTAACAAATCTGCAAAATAATCGAGCGATTGCTTCATGTTTTTGAATTTGGAATAATCCACCAGCACAGTTGGCGCGACTTTTTCGTAATTTGCAACTTGGGTTTTGTCCGTCGCAACAATCAAGTCAGGCTTTTGCGCGATGAGTTTTGGAAGATTGAAAGACGGCGCGCCGAGATCAACCAGATTTTTCTTTTGAGCCGCCGAAAAATACGGATTGGGATACGCCCAACTGTCAGTGCCTACGACCGTGACGCCAAGCGCGAGCGCTTCATCAGGGTAATTTTGAACCACGACGCGCTTGGGCGCTGACGGAATTTTCACCGTGCCATTTGCTGTCTGAAAATTGCGCGTGCCAGAAGACGCAGAAGTAGCTGACGACTTGCCAGAACTGCAAGCAGAAAGCGTCAGGAAAGCTGTCAGAGCTGACAAAACGATCAATAACTTTTTCAAAAAATTTCTCCTTAATAAAAATATGAAACAAAAATAATGTCAAAGACTTTTGACATTATCATTATATCATGGAATTTACTTCAGCGCATTGAGAAACATTTTTGTCAGCGCATCGGTGTGCGACAAGAGAAAATCGGGCGCCACGACTTTCATGCCCTCATCGTAGACGTCAAGCAGCATTTGGAGCTCTTCGTCCGTGTATTGAGAATTGATTTTGCCTTCGGCGCGCCCTTTTTCAAAGAGTTTTTTGGCCAGCTGACGCTGCAAATCACGGCTTCCCATGTCAAAAAAATCAGGATTCGTTGCATATTGCGTCATGATATTTTGCGTCAAAAGCGGCGTCATCCTGTCAAGACGCGAAAGCTTGAGCGCTGTCAGCGCCTGATAAAGCTCCTCGTAGCCCAGCTCACTTTCCATAATCTCAGTGATGTCATCAATCATTTCTGTCAGCGTTCCGTGCAGCACACGATTCATCAGCTTGTCCTTGCTCTCAAAGTATTTGAAAATGGTGACCTTGGAAACCTCTGCTTTTTGCGCAATTTCGTCCATCGTAATATCGGAAATCGTGTACTGTTGCAGCATTTCCTCCGTCACCTCAAGCACGCGCGCCCGCTTTTTTTCAGATTGATTCATGTTAAACTCTTTCTATATTAATAGACTTGTTTCATAACCCGCTTTGCTGTTGAAGGCTAACTCAGCTTTGCGTTCATTCACTCGGCGCACACGCCGAGCGCTAAAGCGTGGTTAGACGAAAAAGCAGGGTTATGAAACAGATTCAGTAACTGACAATTTTAGTATAATCTTTTTTGTGAACTTTGTCAAATATTTTGGTTCACTTTGAACTAAATATAAAAAATAAGTACATTTTTCTTGACAAAACTTTTATTGAAGTTTATAATAAATCTGTAAACATAAAGATTTATTATAAGGAGGCAGAAAATGTCTGCAATTATTGAAGTCAAAGGCTTATCAAAACACTTTGGCAAATTCCAAGCGCTCAAAAATGTGTCGTTTGAGCTTAACGCGGGTGAGGTTTTGGGCTATATTGGCCCTAATGGCGCGGGAAAATCAACGACAATTCGCACATTGCTTGGCATTATTAAAGGCACCGGCGGCAGCGCGCATATTTTTGGCAAAGACGTGTGGACGGACGCGATTGAGATTCACAAAAACATTGCGTATGTTCCTGGCGACGTATATCTCTGGCCGAATCTCTCGGGTGGCGAAATTATTGACATGTTTCTGAAACTCCACGGCCATGCGAACCATACGAAGCGCGACAATCTCATCAAGCGTTTTGAGCTGGATCCAAAGAAAAAGGCGCGCAGCTATTCCAAGGGAAATCGCCAGAAAATTGCGCTGATTGCGGCTCTTGCCGCGGATGCCGAGCTCTACATTTTTGATGAGCCAACGAGTGGTCTTGATCCGCTGATGGAAGCTGTTTTCCAAGAAGAAGTCGAAAAGCTTAAAGCCGCAGGCAAAGCTGTCTTGCTCTCCAGCCACATTCTCTCGGAAGTCGAAAAACTCGCGGACCGTGTGGTAGTTATCAAATCAGGCGAAATAGTGGATTCTGGATCGCTTGATGATATGCGCCATTTCACGCGTGACACCGTGGTTGTAGAGACGCAAAAGAGCGCCGAAGCGCTTGCAGCTATTTCTGGCGTGTATGATTTTTCGCACGACGGCAATAAAGCCACTTTCCAAGTCGACACAGAAAAATTGCAGACAGTCATGTCTGAGCTTGCAGCGCTTGACATTGAAAAACTCCAGGTCACGCCACCAACGCTCGAAGAGCTCTTCATGCACCATTACGACAATGCAAACGACGCACGCAACTAACGAAAGGATCTCTGTGACGTATTATGAAACCTTTAACTAAAACTTTTGGAATGTTCCGCGCGCTTTTGAAGCGCGACTGGGTGCGTCTTAGCGTATGGGTGATAATGGTCCTCCTGTTTGTCGGATCAGGCGTTACCAAATTCTCTGCCATTTTTGAAGTCAATGGCAAATCCTCGCCCGCCCAACAAGCTACCATTTATAATCTTTTTGCTGGAAATCCAGCCATGGTTGCTTTATTTGGCCCTACGCCCGTGAAAAATGCAGCAGCTTACACGATTGGGGCGGTCTTTGGGCAAACCATGACGCTGATTACGGCACTTGTGTTTATCATTGTCACGATTGTTTATGTTGCCAACCGCACGCGTCGGGACGAAGACGAAGGCATTGCCGAGCTTTTCCGCTCATTTCAAGTGGGTAAATTAGCCAATACAACCGCGGTTGTACTGATTATGGCGCTTTTGCAAGTGGTAACGACGCTCTTACTCGCCGTTATTTTGCAAAAAGTCCAGATGGAATCAATGACAAGCTTCAGCTCAAATCTGCTGTACGCGTCAGGCCTTGGCGCACAGACTTTTATGTGGGCAATGATTACGCTTTTAGTCGCACAAATCATGCCAGACGCGGGCTCAGTCAAAGGCGCATCAATGGGCATTCTTGGCACACTCTACGTCATCCGGATGTACACGGACACGCAAAATATCAGTCTTTCCTGGCTCAATCCGCTTTCGTGGAGCTATCTGACAGACGTTTATGTCAAGGATAATTGGACACCGATTGTGCTCGCTTTGGCACTGTCTTTCATCATTTTGGCGCTGAGTTACAGTCTTGAATTGCGCCGCGACGTTGCAGTCAGCTATATTCCTGAGTCGCGCGGAAAAGAGCACGCAAGCGCACTCTTGCAGTCATTGACAGGCTTAACGTTGCGTATGCAACGCACGGCGTTTCTTGGCTGGGCAGGCGGACTGTTCATTCTCGGGATTGTTTACGGTTCCATGATTAATGGCATCGGTGACCTCATCAAGGGAAACAGTCAACTCGCGCAGATGTTTGCGCTCGATCCAAAAGCGGGCATTGCGGCGATGACGGCACAATATTTGACGACTGTTTTCATGGTGATGGGGATTATCACGACCTGTTACGGCATCACGAGCCTTACGCGCATGGCGTCAGAAGAGCGTAAAAATCGTCAAGAGCAGCTTTATGCGGGACCGCTCAGCCGTCTCAAACTGTATGCCACGTACACGCTCGTTGCTTGGAGCTTGAGCGCCATTGTTCAATTTATTACGGTTCTTGGGCTTTGGATAGCGCAATCGGGGAACAGCAGCGCTGTTGAGTTCGGGAAAATGATGACATCAGGCATGGTTTGGGTATTCCCAATGTTCTTCGTTTTGTCAATTGTCAGTCTTCTGATTGCCTTTTTGCCACGATTTACGGCGGTCATCTGGGTGTATGTCGGCTTTAGCTTCTTTATGGGCTATCTTGGCAATATGCTGAAATTTCCGCAGGCACTCAAAGATTTGAATGTCTTTGCGCACGTTTTCAAGGAAACGAGCCAAACAGTTGCCGCGAACACGCCGAACTGGAACAATCTCTGGCTGATTCTCGCGCTTGCAGTTGTTCTTACAATTATTGGCTTTGTTGGCTATCGCAGACGCGATTTGATTAGCGCGTGAAGCAAATAGGCCAAATAAAAACTTCCGAACGGCGACGTGGCCGAACGGAAGTTTTTATTTGGCAGCTTTAGGCTAGATTTCTTTTTGGATAAGGTAAATATAATAGGGCGCGCCGATTGCGGCGACGATGAAGCCGAGCGGCAGTGTGCTTGGCGCGATGAGCGTTTGGCTGAGAAAATCAGCGAGAATAAGAAGAGAAAGGCCTGTCAGCACAGTCATTGTCAAGCGTTTGCGTATGGAAAAACCTGTCAGCCGCCTTGCAATATGTGGCGCAATGAGCCCGAGAAAGGCGAGGCCGCCGACGAGCGCAACACCAATGGACGCAAAACCAAGAGCGAGCAAATACAGGCGCCGCTTCGTTTGGGGGACGTTAAGCCCCAAAGTCGTTGCCTGTTCGTCGCCAAGAGAAAGCAATTCAAGACGCTTGGCAAAAGGATGGAGAAGCAGCATGAGAATGAGCAACGCGCCTGCGAGAATTGCAAGATAGAGCGTATCCGTTTGCCAAACATCGCCCGCAATCCAAGTGGCAATTTGCTGAAAATCATTGGGGTTGATGGCAAGCTGTAAAAGCGTGATGAGCGCCTGAAAAAGCGCGGTGACAGCGATTCCAGTGAGGAGAATGCGAGAATTTGAGAGCTTTTTGCGAATGGCAAAAAAATAAATGAGCGAAAAGGCGAGCCCAGCGCCCGCGACGGCAAAAATGGGATAACTAAACGTCCAAACAGACGATAAATTTAGCCGCTCGGAAAGGAGCATAAATGCGACGGCGCCCGCGGAAGCGCCGCTTGTGAGCCCCATGGTACCGCTGTCAGCCAGCGGATTTTCAGTGATGGTTTGGATAATAAGTCCCGAAACAGCAAGCGCAACGGCAGCAAGCGCAACAGCAATCAGGCGCGGCAAGCGAAATTGGAATATTAGGAGTTGCAAAGCACTCAAATTGTCAGGGTATTGCAATAAATCAAGTACTATAAAA
The DNA here is from genome assembly GCA_031254115.1 of Streptococcaceae bacterium. GTDB lineage: Bacteria > Bacillota > Bacilli > Lactobacillales > Streptococcaceae > Lactovum. Next base: position 16,932 of record JAIRUZ010000030.1, on the reverse strand, counting down.
AACAAAGTAGTGAGTCCTGCAAAAATAAATCGCCTTGTGCTCATTTTCGCTCCTTTCTACTCATGAGTGAGATGAAAAAAGGCGCGCCAATGAGCATGGTGAGGCTGCCCGCTGGGAATTCATAGGGCTTCATCAAATTTCGCGCAAGTAAATCCGCGAGAATGAGTAAATTCATACCTGTCAGCGCTGACAGAATGAGCGTTCTCCAAAAATGAGCGGAACTGCTGAAATTTCGCGCGATGTGCGGCGCAATGAGCCCGACAAATGCAATCACGCCGACAGAAGCAACGCTGACGCCGCTCGTGAGCGCAACGAGCGCCATGATAACGAGGCGCGTGAGGGCAACATTGACTCCGAGGCCGCGCGCCATCTCGTCTCCCATTTCGAGCGCTCGAAAACGTGTGGCGAAAATGAGGGTCACGCCTAAAAAAATGAGCGCGACATACGTGAGCATTTCCAGCTTGAGAAGCGTCACACCGGCAAAAGAGCCGACTATCCAGTAAAAATAGGCTTGCGTGTTGTGCGTGTAAAAAGTCAGCGCGCCCGCAAGGCTTGTCGCGAAAAGCCCGATAGAGGTGCCGACAAGCACAACTTTGAGTGGCTGAAAATGGGTTTTTGCGGTAAATACGAGCACGCAAACGAGCGCGACAAACGCGCCAAATGTCGCACTTCCCATGGCTAAAAAACCGCCCGATGCGCCGCCAAGCACCAGCAAAACGGCCAATGCGAGACTTGCGCCGCCAGAAATGCCAAGTGTTGTCATTTCGGCAATGGGATTTTTCGTCATCAGCTGCACAAGAAAGCCGCTGGCTGACAACAAAGCGCCAGTCAGTAAAACGGCTGCAAGCCGCGGCAAGCGCAGGTGTAGAATAATCGGATTTGTGAAAATATCAGTCAGCGCGTAATTTTTGTCGCCCAAAAGAAGATAGCTGACAGAAAATAAGAGCAATAGCAGCACACTTGCCGCCGTCGCAATTTTCCAGCGTCTAATCATCTGAAACTCCAGTAATCATGCGGCTTCCAGAGAATGAGTCACTGCCAAGCGCGACATTCAGCCCGAAATTTTCGGCAATCATTTCGGTGGTGAAAACGTCTGAAACGCTGCCCGCGACGCTGATCCGCCCGTCTTTCATCACGACCATATTATCCGCAAAACGCGCGACATGATTGAGGTCGTGCAGCACATAAATGACAGTTTTATGGAGTTTTTTGGCGAACATTTTCAGTAATTTCAAGATGTCAATCTGGTGAACAATATCCAAATAAGTCGTCGGCTCGTCGAGCAAAATAATATCGGTGTCTTGCGCCAAACACATCGTGATAAATGCGCGCTGACGCTGGCCGCCGCTGAGCGCCGAGACTTTTTCATCTCGTAATTCCCAAACCGCTGTCTCACGCATCGTCCTCTCAATAAGCGCGTGATCATCAGCTGACAGATTTTGCTGCGTCAGCTTATGATGCGGAAACCGCCCAAAACTCACGAGCTGATAGACCGTCATATCGTCGGGACACGTTGCGGATTGCGGCAAAAGGGCAATATGACTCGCAATTTCGAGGCTTGTCAGCGCTGACAGAGTGTCAGCTTCATAAAAAATCGTGCCGTCAGCCCTGACAAGACGCCCAAGTGCCCGCAGCAGCGTTGATTTCCCGCTGCCATTGACACCGATAATCGCCGTCGTTTTTTCTTTTTCAAAGGCAACAGAAACAGCGTGCAAAATTTCTTTTTGCCCGAATTTAACCGATAAATTTTCACAACCAAAATACATAATGTCAAAAACCTTTGACATTATTATAACAGAATTTAATGACTTGCGTCTTTTACAAAAATTTTATATAATAATGTCGGGCTCCCATTTGGGACTATTGGCTCCCTCATCAGGGATTTTTTTATTTTTAAGAAAGAGGTTTTTATGTCAACAAAATACATTTTTGTGACGGGCGGCGGTACGTCGTCTATGGGAAAAGGCATTGTAGCTGCGAGTTTGGGACGTTTGCTGAAAAATCGCGGCTTGAAAGTGACCGTGCAAAAATTTGACCCCTATCTCAATATTGACCCAGGGACGATGTCGCCGTATCAGCACGGTGAGGTGTTTGTGACGGACGACGGCGCCGAAACCGACCTCGATCTCGGGCATTACGAGCGTTTTATTGACATCAATCTCAATAAATACTCAAATGTGACGTCTGGCAAGGTTTACAGCGAAATTTTGCGCAAAGAGCGCCGCGGCGATTATTTGGGGGCGACGGTGCAAATGGTGCCGCACGTGACGAACATGCTCAAAGAAAAAATGCAGCTGGCTGCAACAACAACCGACGCAGACGTGATTATTACCGAGGTCGGCGGAACTGTCGGCGATATGGAAAGCTTGCCATTTATTGAAGCGCTGCGCCAGATGAAATCTGAGGTTGGCGCCGACAATGTCATGTACATTCACACCGTGCCGATTTTGCATCTGAAAGCAGCGGGCGAGCTGAAAACGAAAATTGCGCAAAATGCGACGGCGCGCTTGCGTGAATACGGCATTCAAGCAAATATGATTGTGCTGCGCACGGAAGTGCCGATTACACAGGAAATTCGCAATAAAATCTCGATGTTTTGCGACATTGACCCAGAAGCTGTCATCGAATCGCTCGATGTTGAGCATTTGTATCAAATTCCGCTAAATTTGCAAGCGCAAAAAATGGACGATATTGTCTGCAAACACCTGAAACTTGACATTCCCGAGGCGAATATGAACGATTGGCGTGCGATGGTAGATCATGTGATGAATCTCACGAGAACGGTCAAGATTGCGCTTGTCGGAAAATATGTTGAACTTCCAGATGCCTATATTTCCGTCACAGAAGCGCTGAAACACGCAGGATACGCGGCTGACGCGGCGCTTGACTTGCGGTGGGTCAACGCGAATGAAGTCACAAATGAAAACGCGGCTGAAAAATTCTCGGGTATTGACGGGATTATCGTGCCTGGCGGTTTTGGCGTGCGTGGCACAGAAGGAAAAATCGCGGCAATCAAATACGCGCGCGAAGCGGATGTACCGATGCTTGGCATTTGCCTTGGCATGCAGATGGCATGCGTTGAGTTTGCGCGCAATGTGCTGGGGCTCAGCGGCGCAAACAGCTCGGAGCTTGATCCCGAGACGCCCTATCCAATTATTGATTTGATGCGCGACCAAATTGATGTCGAAAATATGGGCGGCACGTTGCGCCTAGGCTTGTATCCTGCGAAATTGAAACCGGGCACGAAAACGGCTGCTGCTTATCAAAATGTCGAAGTGATTCAGCGCCGTCACCGTCATCGTTACGAGTTTAACAATGATTTCCGTGCGCAATTTGAAGCCGCAGGCTTTACATTTAGTGGCATCAGCCCAGACAATCGCTTGGTTGAGATTATCGAGCTGACCGACAAGAAATTCTTTGTTGCGTGTCAATATCACCCTGAGCTGCAAAGCCGGCCGAACCACGCCGAAGAGCTCTACGCGGCATTCGTGAAAGCGGCTGTTGAAAAGTAAATGGAAAACCCGCAGAATCGCGGGTTTTTTGATATACTTAGGCCATGATTGATAAAGAACTGATGAAGCTTCCCGGCGTGCGTCAAAAAATGCCACTTTTGGGCATGCTCGCTGCGGTGCAGGCGGTGGTCATTCTCGCACAGGCGCTCTTTTTGTCCCAGTCGATTGTGTTGCTTTGGCAAGGGCGCGGATTTCAGGTGGCGATACCTTTTATTGGCGGCTTTTTTATGAGTTTTCTCGCGCGCGAAGGGGTTAATTTTTTGCGGCAGAAGATGCTAGACGGCTTTGCCTACACGCTTTCCACAAATTTGCGCGAGGCACTGCTCGCTAAAACATTTGAGCTCGGCCCGCAACTCGTCGCACAAATGGGCACGGGTTCACTTGCTACGACTGCGATTTCAGGAATTGATCAAGTTGAGATGTATGTGAAGCTCGTGCTTTCAAAAGTGCTCAACATGATGGCGATTCCCGTGCTGCTCATCATTCCCATCTTTTTACTAGACTGGCAATCAGGGCTCGTGCTCGCGCTTGCTTTTCCGTTTGCGATTTTGTTCATGATTTTGCTGGGCTATGCGGCTCAGGCGCGCGCTGCGCGACAATATGCCAGCTATCAGCTATTGTCCAACCATTTTTTGGATTCCTTGCGCGGCATCGCGACACTGAAATTTTTTGGGCGCTCAAAGGCGTACGCAAGCTCAATTTACAGGACGAGCGAGCGCTTCAGGCACGCCACGATGCGTACGCTGCAACTTGCCATGCTGAATAATTTTGCGCTTGACTTTTTTGCGACGCTGTCAGTTGCGACGGTCGCACTATTTTTAGGTTTGCGGCTGATGGCTGGCACTATTTTACTATTTCCAGCGCTTGCAACGCTGATTTTGGCGCCTGAATATTTCTTGCCGTTGCGCGAGTTTGCGAGTGATTATCATGCGACATTGAACGGAAAAAATGCGCTTGCGGCCGTTTTGAAAGTGCTTAGGATGCCTCAAACTGTGTCTGTCAGCGCTGACAGGTCAGAAAATTCAGCCACTCATTGGTCGGAGCACTCACGCTTATCTTTGTCAGCGCTGACAAAGGTTTTTGACAGCGGGCGCGGCGTGTCTGACGTCACAGCCACATTTTCGGGCTTTGAGAAAGTCGCAATTGTCGGCGCGTCAGGCGCTGGAAAGTCAACGCTTTTGAATCTTTTGGCGGGATTCTTGTCAGCTGACAGCGGCACAGCTTCTGAAAAATTGACGTCGGACGCGTGGCGCGGCGCTTTGTCGTTCATTCCGCAGCAGACGTACATTTTTAGCGGTACGTTGCGCGAAAATCTCGCATTTTACGCGCCAGAAGCGACGAACGGCGAGATTCGCGACGCCATGCATCTGTCAGGTCTGACAGATCTCGACGTGGCGCTTGACACGAAAATCGGCAGCGGTGGGCGCACGCTCTCAGGCGGTCAGGCGCAACGTGTCGCGCTTTGTCGCGCATTTCTTGCAAAAAAACGGGACATTTTACTGCTGGATGAGCCAACGGCGCACTTGGATATCGAGACTGAGCTTGAAATAAAAGCTGCCATCTTGCCGTTATTTGACAAAAAACTTGTCTTTCTGGCGACACACCGCCTTCACTGGCTGCCGCAGATGGATCGTGTCATCGTGCTCAACGATGGCCGCGTTGCTGGCATTGGCACGCACGCCGAGCTAAAGGCTGAAAATGCCTACTACAATCAACTTTTAGAAGGGATGCGCGGATGAAACGAATACTCAACTCAGACTGGATTCGCCCATTTCTGAAAAAATACCGTTTTGGCTTGCTGCTTGCGATTGCGCTGGGCCTTTTAACAATGCTGTGCGCGGGTTTGCTCATGTTTTCGGCGGGCTACGTCATCTCTAAATCGGCAACAAAACCAGAAAATATTTTGATGATTTATGTGCCCGTTTTATTTGTCCGAATTTTTGGGATTTCGCGCCCCGTAGTGCGTTATATTGAGCGACTCACGAGCCACAATTGGATTTTGCGCCTGACAAGTGATTTGCGAAAACGTTTGTATTTGCGGCTTGAGGTGCGCGCGGTGCAGCTTTCCCAGGAATTTCAGCTGGGCGACATGCTAGGCATTTTGAATCAAGACATCGCCAATTTGCAGGATTTGTATTTGCGCACGCTGTTTCCAGTGCTGATTGCGGGCACGTTGACGGTTGCGCTCGTGCTTTCGAGCGCCGTGTTCAACATGGAGCTTGCGGCAGGACTGGCCTTCTTTTTGGGACTTTTGCTTGTCGTGGTTCCGCTCATTTCTGTGAAACGTCTGCGCGCGCTTGACAGCAAGCTGAAAATTCATAGAAATCAGCTATTCACAGAGCTGACAGACGCGATTTTGGGCTTGCAGGACTGGGTTTTGTCGGGGCGAAAATCAGACTTTTTGTCCGCTTATACGGTCGCTGAAAAATCTGTCAGGAAGGAACAGAAGCGGGTTTTCAGCTTCGTGCGCACGCGGGGCTTGATATTGCAACTCATTTTTGGCTCGCTTGTTGTTTTCTTGCTCGCCGTGAGCACGGGATTTTTAAGCGGCGGTGACAAGCCCAATTATATTGCGGCGCTCGTGTTGATGATTTTTCCGCTTTTTGACGCGTACGCGCCGCTTTCTGACGCGCTCGTTGAGACCGAACGCTACGCAGATTCAGCTGACAGACTTGAAAAATTGCCCCACGCACTTCTAGCAGCAGCTACCGAAAAGCCGCAAGGCACAAAAATCGAACTGTCAGCGCTGACATTCGGTTTTGGCACTCAAAAAATCTTCGAGCAGCTAAATTTGACCATTCAGCCAGGCGAGAAACTCGCGATTTTAGGCCGCTCAGGCGTTGGAAAATCGACACTTGCAGGATTAATTCGCGGAGATTTGACGCCAAGCAGTGGCACAGTCACAATTGGCGCCGCCTCAAGCAGCCAAATTTCAGAAATCGAGCGAACAGTTGGCGTCATCAATCAGTCGCCTTACCTCTTTGCGACGACGCTTCGCAATAATCTAACGCTCGCAAAACTTGACGCGACGGACGCTGAAATCTGGCGCGCGCTCGAAATTGTCGGGCTCGCGGCGCTCACAAACTCGCTTGCCGGAGGCCTTGACACGCCCGTTTCTGAAGCCGGGACGAACTTTTCTGGCGGCGAGCGGCAGCGCCTGGCGCTTGCGCGTATTTTGCTTTCCGATGTGCCAATTGTCGTGCTCGACGAGCCGACGGTCAGCCTTGACCCGATTACCGAAAACCAGCTTCTCACGCTCTTTTACCAAGCGCTCGCTGACAAAACCGTGATTCTTATCACGCACCACCTTTTGGGCATTCATCACTCAGAGCGCGTCATTTTCCTTGAAAATAAAACCATCAAAAGCGACGGCGCGCCTGATGAATTGCTTCTTCATGATGAAACATTCAGAGAACTTTATCGACTTGATAAAGGATTAGATTGAAAAAAGTTAGTTTCTCTATTGACAAAACGAACTAAATAAATTATACTTATTTTGTTAGATAAAAAATATCTAAACTAATTAAAAAAAGGAGATTTTAAAAATGAGTGAACAAACAAATCATCTTTTATCGCTTTTCGGGCGACTTTTACATGATCCACGCTTTATGATGGGCCTGCGCATGGAGCAAATGTCTCGAAAATTTCAGCAGCGTGGCGCAAGAACAGGTGCACGCGGCCTGCTCGTCTTGCTGTGGGAAAAAGACGGGCTCAGCAATGCAGAAATCGCTGAGAAGCTTGATATTAGGCCATCTTCGGTCACGTCGCAAGTCAAAATTTTAGAAGAAAAAGGATTTGCAGAGCGTCGTGTGGATGAAAATGACGCCAGAAGTTCGCGCGTTTTCTTAACAGAAATCGGTCGCGAGCAGCAAACGAAAAAAACAGAGCGCCACACGGGTGTGTCAGAGGAGATTTTTGGGACGCTTTCAAGCGACGAGCAAAATCAGCTCAGCATATTGCTTGAAAAATTAGTCAATACGGGTAATTACGACGATGAATGGACAGCGCCAGACTTTGATCCGCGCGAATTTAGGCGCGTGATGACTGACATGCACCGCTCCGCGCATGACATGAAAAATGAATTTCGCCGCGCGTGGCGTGAAGCGAAAGACGAAGATTGGGGAATGGGCTCAAGGCGGCCTGAGCGTGGTATTCCAAGGACAGACAAAGATGACTGGACCGATTTCTAACACACAAATCCTGATTGGCTACCAGTCGGGATTTTTTGAAACTAATTTGACAGAAAATCGGCCACTTTTTCGCATATTTGATATAATAAAGAAAATTCTCATTTAGGAGCAGCTATGCATCTTTCAGATTTAAAAAATTTTGTTGCGATTGTGGACGAGGGCTCTATTTCAAAGGCCGCCGAAAAGAGTTATATTTCGCAACCGTCTATCACAAATTCATTGATTCGGCTTGAAGAAGAGCTGGGGAAAGTTTTGTTGCTCAGAGGTCGCGGGCGCAAAAAGCATGTGATTACGAGTGAGGGCGAGATTGTGTATGCGCGTGCCAAAAAAATTCTGCGGGAGATTGAAACGATTTATGACGATGTTTCGACAGTGAATAAAAAAGTCAAACTTGGCGTCCCGCCTATTATTGGCTCTTATTTGTTTCCCAAGTTAGCGTCACAGATGTCCAAAGAAACGCTGGCGCGTATCGAATTAGTTGAAGAAGGCTCTGAGAAATTGCGGGAACTTTTGCTGGCTCAAAAAATTGACATGGCTTTAATCGGGAGTCGCCTTCCGATTCATGATGCCACTTTTGAAAAATATTTTGTCATGCGCGATACGTTTTCTATTTTTATGGGAAAATCACACCCTTTGGCAACGTCTGAAATGCTCAACTTTTCGGAGTTAGTGGCTGAAAATTTTATCAGTCTGGGCAAAGATTATGTGCAATATCATGTGCTTAAAACGCTATTTGAAGAAAATAATTGTTTGGAAAAAATAAATGAGATTCTCGTGACAAATGAGCTTCAAACGATGAAATCGTTGATTGGTAAAGAGGTCGGAATTGGGCTTATGATTTCAAGCTCGGCGGGTTCGCGCGCGGATTTGGCCGTTATTCCACTTGAGAAACCAGAATATTTTTATATTTACCTCATTTTCAGGCAAGAGAGTATCTTGTCGCGTGCTGAGCAAGAGATCAGAAAAGCGCTGATAAAAGCAAATGAAGGAAGATAAAGCCGATCAGCGGCTTTTGGCTGTAGACAAAGTAAAAAATTTTTTGCAAATAAACTTAAAAAATTTTATTTGAGCGGTACGGAGAAAATCATAAAAAAAAAAAGCCTGTGCAACGAGGCAAAATGGGAGACTTCGGCTCCCATTTTAGCAATGGAAGCCTAGCTTCGCTTGCGGCCTGCACGGCTTTTTATATGATTTTGGGAGTATAGTGGACTTTGTCTTCACTCTGAAGCCGCGTCAGCGGTTTTTTATATACGAAAAACGTATAACAAAATCAAAAACGAATATATTTGAGTGGGTTTTTGTGCGTTATAATTTATTTGCAAGAAACGTGCAAAAATGATTCACGGAAAAAGCTTTGGGGAAATAAAAATGGAAACTGGAAAATCGTTATTGTCAAAGGCGTTTTTGAATAAAGGAACGGCGTTTACACAGGCGGAGCGCAGCAAATATAAGTTGCACGGGCTGCTTGCGTCGGCGGTTGAAACGCTCGAGATGCAGGTTGAGACGTGTTATGAAAAAGTCGGCGTTTTAGCTGACAATTATGCGAAAAATCAGTATTTGATGTCGCTTTATGATAGCAATCGCGTGCTTTATTACGCGGTGATTGAGGCGCACATGGAGGAATTGCTTCCGATTATTTATACGCCGACCATTGCTGAGGCAGTGACGAATTTTTCGCGGGATTTTGTGCTGCCGCATGATGCGGCTTATCTGGATTCGGATTATCCGGAGCAGATTGAGGCGTCGCTAAAAGCGGCAAGTGACGGTTTGGAGCGCGTGGATGTGATGGTGATTACAGACGGCGAAGGCGTGCTTGGCATTGGAGATTGGGGCGTTGGTGGCGTGATGATTTCGGTCGGAAAATTGGCGGTTTACACAGCAGCTGCGGGAATGAATCCCAAGCGCGTTTTGCCAGTTGTGATTGACAATGGTACTGAGCGCGCTGAATTGCTAAATGATCCGCATTATATCGGGAAAAAAGCGCCACGAAAGACAGGAGAAGCTTATCTTGCTTATATCGAAAAGTTTGTAGAAATTGCAAGCCGTCTTTTTCCAGATGTTCTTTTTCATTGGGAGGATTTTGGTCGGGGAAATGCGCGCACGATTTTGGGAAAATATCAGGATTCTATCACGACCTTTAACGACGACATTCAAGGGACGGGAATCATGATGGCGGCGGCGGTTTACGCGGTAGCTGATGTGACGAAAAAGCCGATTACCGAACATACGTATCTGATTTTTGGTGGCGGAACAGGCGGCATGGGTGTGACGGATCAAATTTGTCAGGAAATGGTTCTGTCAGGGCTGACAGAAGAGGCGGCGCGGGCACATTTTTATATTGTGGACCGAGAAGGGCTGATTACGGATGATATGGCTGGTTTGACGGAGCGGCAAGCGTATTACGCACGAAAAGAAGCCGATTTGCGCGGGCTGACAGCTCTTTCTGAGATTATAGAAGCGGTCAAGCCGTCTGTTTTGATTGGCGCGTCAGGTCAGGCGGGCGCATTTACCGAAGAAGTAGTCAAAAAAATGGCTGAATTGAACGAGCGGCCAGCCATTTTGCCAATTTCAAATCCGACCCAATTATGCGAGGCGACGGCGGAGAATATGATTCGGTGGACAGATGGCCGCGCGCTTGTCGTCACGGGAAGTCCATCAGCGTCCGTCAATTATGGCGGCGTTACCTATCAGATTGGGCAAGCAAACAATGCGCTTTTGTACCCAGGCCTTGGTCTTGGCATTATTGTCTCAAAAGCGTCGCGGGTGACGGAGAATATGCTCTCAAAAGCAGCGGGCGCCATTTCCGCTTTGCAGGATTTGGAGAACGACGGCGCACCACTTTTGCCACCGCTCAAATACGTGCGCGAAGCGTCGCGGCTGGTCGCTGAAGCCGTGGTTTCTGCTGCGCTTTCTGACGGTGTCGCAAGAAAAGACATTTTAGACGTCAAAGCGGCTGTTGCCGCTGAAATCTGGGACGCGCGCTACGAATGATTTGATAAGGAGATCAAATGAAAAATTTAGGAGTTATTCATTACAGAAAGTTTACTGTTCCGCTTATTTTGGGAATCGGGATTTGGCTCGCGACGCCTGTTAGGCCTGACGGATTGAGCATGGCGGCGTGGCACATGTTGGCTGTTTTTATCGCAACAATTGCAGCGCTGATAACGGAGCCGCTGCCTATTGGCGCGGTCGCGTTTTTGGGATTTACGTTTAGCATTGTGACTGGAACGGTGCCCGTTGATGCGGCTGTGGCGGGTTTTGGCAATCCGAGCATTTGGCTGATTGCGCTCGCGTTCTTTCTCTCGCGCGGCTTTATCAAAACGGGGCTGGGAAGGCGCATTGCGCTGGTGATTGTTGGGCGTTTTGGAAAGAAAACAATAGGGCTTGTTTATTCGATTATCGGGGTTGATTTGATTTTGGCGCCAGCAACGCCGAGCAATACGGCACGTGCGGGCGGCGTGATTTATCCTATCGTTGAGTCCATTTCAAAAGCGTTGGGTTCGGACCCCGCAAATAAAACCGAACGCAAAATCGGCTCATTTCTCATGTTTTCGGAATATCAGGGCAATGTAATTACGTCGGGCATGTTCATGACAGCGATGGCTGGAAATCCGTTGGTGTACAATTTTGCGGTAAAAGCGGGCATTCATCTGACGTGGACAAGCTGGTTTCTTGCGGCACTTGTCCCTGGCCTCGTTTCGCTGATTCTCTTTCCGCTTGTTTTGTTCAAGATTTACCCGCCAGAATTAAAGGAAACGCCGAACGCGAAGAAATGGGCTGATGATGAGCTCAAAGCACAAGGCCCCACGACGCGCGCCGAGAAAATTATGCTTGGAACCTTTGCTTTGGCGCTCTTTCTCTGGGTAATTGCAAGCTCTATCGGTTTGAATGCGACGACGGTTGGCTTTATTGCCATCGCGATTTTGCTGGTGACGGGCGTTTTGAGCTGGACTGACATTCTCAAAGAAACGGGCGCGTGGAATACGCTGTTTTGGTTTTCAGTGCTTGTGATGATGGCGGGAGAACTCGCGAAATTTGGCTTTATCGCTTGGCTTTCAAAAGGTGTGGATCACTATCTTCATGGCATGAATTGGTTTGTCATCTTGGTTATTTTGGTTCTTGTGTATTTCTATTTGCATTATTTGTTTGCGTCCGAAGTCGCGCACATTACGGCACTGTTTCCGGCGACGCTTGCGCTCGCGGTGGCTGGCGGCGTGCCGCCGTTACTGGCTGCGAGTATGCTTGCGATTGCAGGCAATTTGGTCGGCTCAACGACGCACTATGCGTCAGGCCCTGCGCCGATTTATTTTGGCTCGGGCTATATTAAACAGCGCGATTGGTGGAAAAACAGTTTCATTTTGGGCGTGATGTATCTCGCCATTCTTTTGAGTGTTGGCACGCTGTGGATGAAAATCATTGGGATTTGGTGACGCGCTGATTTTCTGATATAATCTAGGCATGTATTTTAAACGATTTTTACAACTTTTTGTGATTTATGTGGTCTCGGCAGCTGTATTGCTGGGAATTTCAGGCGCAAAAATCCTGTCAGCGCTGACAGGACTTGGCGTGCTCGCGGGTTATGCTGTTTTGACTTTGCCGCTCGTTGTGCTGACTATCGTCAAGGCAAATAAAAAAGCAGCGATTGTCGGGACGCAGTCGAACACGGGCGAATTATCTGCGATTTTGAAAAATTTGCCGGGCTACATTGCGCTGTCTATCGCGACTGACAAAGGCGTTTCGGCGACGACGATCATGAGTTTCACGCAGGACACGCGCGCTGACAACATTTTTTATACGATTGCGGCTAAAGATGCAACGAAAGTTACGCAATTGCAAAAAGCTCCCGCTGTCAGCTTTACGACGTGGTTTGACAGCTTGGAGAACGGCGCGCGTTTGTCGTCAAACAACGTGCATGCCGAAGTTTTCTTGGGCGACGCTGCGCGTGCGCTGACACTTGAGCAGCCCAATCTGATTGCTTACAATGAAAACGCCGCAAATTCGGCAATCATCAAGCTCACGATTCATTCGGCGCTTTATGAAAATTTCAAAGACGGTCTGAAAGTTTTAAGCTTTGATTGAAATAAAATGATTGAAAAAACCTCTGTCAGTAGCTGTCAGAGGTTTAATTTTCAAAGCTTTGCGCGCGTACGTTAAATAATTTGACAGGAGTCGCGTCGAACTCTTCAAGCGTTGACTGGACGGGTGTGTCGTCGAGGTCGGTGTAATTTGGGTGCGTGCCAAACATGAAATTTGAGATGTGGCCGATGTAAATCTGAACGTCGTAAGCGTTGACTGACAAGCGCTTTGCGATGCTGTCGCGAAGCGTGGCGGGCGCATTTATCATGTTACGATTATTCCATGCGAGATCCCACGCACTCTCGTCTGACAGGCTTTCTGCCATATTTGCGCTGTGTGAGAGCGAGAGCCATTTGCCGCCGTAATGAATAATCAGCTCGCGCGGATTGCCGAAGCCCGTTTTCATTTCAGAGAGCAAAAACGCGCGCTCGGCGGCGCTCAGTGCATTCCATTCGGTTTGTGAAGCTGCCCAGCCGTTGGGAGCTGACCCTTCGTAAATGTCGATTGCGCCGTTGAGATTTGACAGCTGCTCCGCGTCGTTTGCGCCTTGCGCGGCCATGGCCGCCCACATATCCTCGTGATTGCCCTGCAGCACGTGCACTTGATAGCCCGCGGTTGGCAATGTTTGCGTCAAATAAAGCAGCGCGTGAAAGCCACCAGGGCCGCGGTCAATGGTGTCGCCGAGCACATAAAGCGCATCTTTTTTTGAAAATTTCACGTCTGACAAAGCCTTTTTCAAACTGTCAAAGCGCCCATGAATATCTGAAACCAGAAAAACTCTGTCAGCGCTGACAGACGTGGCATCAATTTTCAAAAGGGGTAAATTCGCTGCAGGCTCTGACGGATGGGAGACGCTTACTGTGCTCGTGTTTTTTGTCAGCGCTTGCGGCTTTTTGCCTGCCGAAAAACCGAACACAACGCCAACAACAAGAAGCAACACGAGCAACGCGCCCAAAATTATTTTCTTCATAAACTCTGTTGATTATACCAGATTTTTAGACAACAGAATCAGCTAAAGTTTGTTATAATAAGTTATCAAAAAAGGAGGGTTCAAAAATGGAACTCAAAGATCAAGTTCTCGAAGTATTCGAGAAGTCGGACAAAATGCTGGATGCGAAAACAGTCGCAGCCGCGCTCAACGTGGAAAAGCCAGAAGTCTCAAAAGTGATTTCAAAGCTGAAAAAAGAAGGCGTCCTCGTCTCACCAAAAGTCTGTTTTTATGAATTGGCGGCAAAATAATGACAGCACCTCACAAAAAAGGATTGCCTGGTTGGGTCGAAGTTTCGGCTGATAAACCAGAAGAAGCCGTCAAATTTTACAGCGCGCTTTTTGGCTGGACGATTGAAAAGATGGAAGGCGCGGACGATTTTGTTTACTACATCATCAAAAAAGGCGACAAAACGCTTGGTGGTCTTTCTGGCAAGATGAATCCAATGCAGCCAAGCGCGTGGTTGACGTACATTGAGACCGATGACATTGACAAAACTATCGCGGACATCAACGCACATGGCGGCATGACTTACATGCCTGCCATGCCAATGCCTGGTGGCATGTTTACCGTTGCAAGCGACCCTGCTGGCAGTCCGTTTGGCGTGGTATCAGGTGCTGGCATGTTCGAGAGCGACGGCGAAGAAAATGGCCTGTGCTGGTTCGAGCTTGAAGTCAACGGCAAATTTGCTGAGACCGTTGATTTTTACAAAGCCGTGTTTGACTGGGAGCCGAAAACGGAATATGAGGCGCCAGAGATGACGTATCTTACCGTCGCTCCGCAGATTGGCGTGTTCAATAGCCCTGATTTCCCTGACTATTTCAACGGGCAATCACAATGGGCCGTCACGTTCAACGTCGCAGATGTGGACGCGTTGGCTGAAAAAGCAAAAAGCCTTGGTGCAACGATTGAGTCTGTCAGTAAAGGCACGCCTTACGGCGACTTTGTCATGGTGCGCGACCCAGAAGGTGCTTTCTTCGTGGGCATGAAACCAAATCGTGACGAAAAACAATTTTAAGGCTTAAGAAATAAAGCCTGTCATAACTAAAATTCCTGTTAGCTTCGTACGATAACTCGTGCTCAAGAAGTTCAGCTTCGCACGATAACTCGTGCTCAAGAGAATCAGCGCTGACAGGAATTTTTTTATTGCTTTTTTAGTGTATAATATCTAATATGAAAACACCATTTATTACGGATGAAAAGCTGTCAGCTCTGACAAAACAATACTCAACGCCGTTTCACCTCTATGATGAAGCAGGCATTCGCAAAACGGCGCGCGCGCTCAATCAAGCGTTTGGCTGGGCGCCGAATTTCAAAGAATATTTTGCGGTCAAAGCAACGCCAACGCCCGCTATTTTGAAAATTTTGCAGGAGGAAGGTTGCGGATTTGATTGTGCGTCAGGTGTGGAGTTAGAGCTTGTCAAGCGCCTTGGCGCGCGTGGTGATGACATCATGTTCACATCAAACGACACTGCGCCTGGCGAATTTGCGCAAGCAGCTGAACTTGGTGCGACGCTCACGCTTGACGCGATCGAGCTCATTCCTGATATGATGGCTGAAATTGGTGTGCCAGAAACCGTGAGTTTGCGCTACAATCCGGGCGGCATTTTTGCGATGGGCACCGAAATCATGGACATGCCAGAAGAATCAAAATTTGGCATGACACGCGCGCAGGTCATTGCTGGCGTGGCTGATCTTGCAGCGCGCGGCACGAAAAACTTTGGTCTTCATGCTTTTTTGGCGAGCAACACGCTCACAAATGAGTATTACGCAACGCTTGCACGCGTGATTTTTGAACTCGTGCTTGAAATCCGCGAAAAAACAGGTGTGACGCTGGATTTCGTCAATCTGTCAGGCGGCATTGGCATTGCTTACAAACCTGACGAAACGCCAAATGACATCGCCGTAATCGGCGAAAAAGTTCACGCAGTCTATGATGAGCTCTTGGTGGCAAACGGCATTTCCAATCTGCAAATCGTGACCGAGCTTGGGCGATTCATGCTTGCACCAAATGGACATTTGATTACGAAAGTGCTGCATTTGAAGCGGACGTATCGTGATTACGTGGGAACGGATGCGACGGCCGCAAACCTCATGCGCCCCGCGATTTATGGCGCCTATCACCACATTTCGGTGATGGGCAAGGAAAATGCACCACATGAGCGACTGTATGACGTGACGGGCTCTCTCTGTGAAAATAAAGACAAATTCGCGATTCAGCGACAATTGCCAGAAATTGCGGTTGGCGATATTTTGGTGATTCATGACACTGGTGCGCACGGCGCCGCGATGGGCTATCAGTACAACGGAAAATTGCGCTCGGCGGAAATATTGCTTCAGGAAAATGGCGAAACGCGCATGATTCGGCGCGCTGAGACGCTCGACGATTATTTTGCCACCATGGTTTTTGAAAATGAGATTTAGACTCGCTAAAGTAGCAGACGCGGCCACTTTGCTCGCGATCTATGCGCCTTACATTGAAAAAACGGCGATCACTTTTGAATACGAGCTTCCGTCAGTTGCCGAGTTCGGTCAGAGAATTGAGAAAACGCTCGAGGATTTCCCCTATCTTGTTGCAGCAGATAATTCAGGTAAAATTCTTGGCTATGCCTATGCTGGCCGTTATCGCGAGCGTAAAGCTTATGATTGGGTGGTTGAGCTATCCGTTTATGTAGCAGAAGAGGCACAGAGTCAGGGAGTTGGTAAAGCGCTTTACCAACGACTTTTTGCGCTCTTGAAGAAGCAGAATTATCAGCGCGCTTACGCCTGTATCACCTCTCCAAATCCTAGCAGTATTGCCTTTCACGAAGCCTTTGGCTTTCACTTGATTGGCCTGATGGAAAAGTCGGGCTATAAGTTTGACAAATGGTGGGGGATTACTTGGATGGACTTAGCGCTTCAAGATTCTGATGAGGTTAAGCCGATCAAAAAGCTGTCAGCACTGACAAATACTGAAATAAATGAAGTTCTGTACTCATAAGTTCAGAATTTTTTATGACAAAAAGTATATTATATTTGACAAATAGAAAAATAAAATATATAATTTATCTATCGAATTAAAAGGAGAAAAATGGCGGATAAAAATCTCAAACTCAAAGCAGCTCGTGCTTTGAAAGGGATGAATCAGGCGGATTTAGCGACAGCCGTGGGCGTCACCCGACAGACC